>JAIFNK010000073.1 GCA_020047775.1 Akkermansia sp.
GGAGATTCTGAGAATATTGGTACTGTACTGCAGCACCCAGCCGCAGGTATTGCTGCTGGTACATTGTTGCTTCCAGAGCACATCAAAAAGCTTAATGGACAAAAGATAGTTGTGCGCTCACCTACTACTTGCCAGGCGCACTCAGGACTTTGTGCTAAGTGCTCAGGTGTCCGAGAAACAGGACAGTTACCAGCAATTGGTGATAATATTGGAACAGCGACATCAATGGTGTTGGGCGAACGATTGAGCCAGACCGCCTTAGGGACAAAGCACCAAACTGGTATTGGTTCTCAAAAAGCTTATACTTTCAAAGACGTAGAACGTCTCTTTGAGATGCCTAAAGATGACACAGAGACAGCTGCTATTGCTAAAACAGATGGCATGGTGAAGTCCATTAAACCAGCGCCTGCTGGCGGTTTCTTCGTACATGTAAATGATCAAGAGCACTGGATACCTACAAGAGAAGACGCTATTGTAAAAGAAGGCGATGTAGTAGAAGCAGGGGATGTGCTCTCTAAGGGCGTCCCCAACCCAGCAGAGATGGCTGTACATCGCGGTATTGGTGATACGCGTCAAGAGTTCATCAAAGGACTACGTACAGTTGCTGCTAAAGCGACTACAAGGCGCAATGCTGAAGTTATCGCACGCGCTATGGTTAGTCATGTACAGGTCACAGATCCAGACGGTGTAAACGGGCATCTCCCTGGGGAGATCGTCAAGTACGATGATCTTGTGCGTGATTATCAGCCAAGGGAAGGTTCTAAGCTTACGCCGCTTACACATGCCTACGGCAGGTACCTGGAACAACCAGCGCTTCACTATTCTATTGGTACCAAGGTTAATAACCGGGTGATCAAAACATTCAAAGAACACGGTGTGAACACTGTACTGACACATGAGAAGACACCAGGCTTTGAGCCGCATGTAAGCCGTATGTATGAGCACTCTCAGCTTGATCCTGACTGGATGACACGCCTTGGCGGCTACCATCTTGAAGCAGGTTTCTTGAAGGGTGTGCATAAAGGTGACATATCTGAGACGAACAGCACGTCCTACATTCCTGCCCTAGCTAAAGGGGTAGGTTTTGGTGATAAAGTTGAAACTACAGGAAAATATTGACAAACTTAAAACACTATAGTAGTTTGCTAAGTGTGATTGAGTTTCCTCGTACTGTACGAGAATAGGAGATAGCGATGCCAGATCAAGATTTTGAGAAAGCGTTTTCAACGCTTGCGTATTCTGAGTTACAACAGAAAGCCCCTGGGCTTAGCAAGTATCTCATTGGTTTCCAATTGATGAAAAAGAACGACAACAACGACTCTCATGCTGTTGGCATCTTTGGATTTAAGGTTGGTGAGCAGTGGTACTACGCTCCTGTGTTCTGGCTGAACGGTAGACTTAAAGGCTTTGACCTGCTGTATGTTGTGTCTCAAGACCTATTCGTACCTCTGCAGGAAAGCTGGGTCAACTACATCACTAACCGCAAAGCATATGTGATGGGTAAGAATGAACCACGCACACCTTCTCAGCTGGGTATCAGTTCTCCTGACTTCAACATTTTCCGTCGTTCACCACTCATGAAGAATGCTTCTGAGAACCGTGTGAACATGCTGGATACGCTCAAGAAGATGCCTGCTAACTACACAGCAGGTCTGCTTAAAGCTATGGAAGGCAACACTAAGTTTGCTGAAGCTGTGTATCACTTCTATGAGCCAAGTGAAATTCTAAGTGTTGTAGACCATGTCAAAGGGCAGGCGATGTTTAAGAGCGCTGCGCCTAAGTTCTATGTCTCTAATCCTTCCCAAGAAGTCAAGATCAAGTATGACGTAACAAGCAATCATGACGGCGTTGATTCTTTCACGCCCATGACTACAGAGCAGAAAGAAAAACTTATTCAGGGTGAGCCGTATGTTGAAGACTATCGCAAACCTGAAACACTTTCTGAAGTGTATGAGAACCCAGAATACAACAAAGTCTGGCAGAACCCCACAGAAGGTGGTTTGTGGAACGTTGTGCTAGACAGCGGTAAAGTATCCAAGTGCATGGTTATCAATAGTCCTAAGGCTATTGGCAAAACACGCACTAAGCCAGTGTTTGCTACAGTGATTGATCTCGAAAGCAAAGATATGATTAACGCGCCTTTACGCGCTGTGTTTGCCAAAGATCATCTGGATATGACATTGTGGCAGAAGACCTACGATGGATTCAGTGATGCGAACAAACTTGCAGTAGGTGACATTGCTGCGCTTGTGAGTGACAACAAAGAAGGTACACTTGTCTTCATCGTTAAAGAAGCCACTAAGCAGACCAATGGCTGTATGCTGTACAAAGTGTGTCCGCACTCCCAGTTTACTTCCTTACAGGAAACCAAGCCAGAAGGTCTCAGCTACAGGAACCCTGGTCGTTTGAGCAGCAATGAGTACGTTGAGTATGACTTTGATTCTTATGACGCTGGCCACTACATCAAGATTGTACCTGAACCTGCTCGTATGGCTACTGTCCGTGAGACACTGATTGTTGGCCAAGATCGCTGCAAGGCTATTAAACTCGGCACAGCGTACGCAGGTGACGGTTATAAAGATAAGGGTGACTTCTCCGATTGGAAGAAAGAACACAAGCTCAAGTTGGCGTCTATTGAGTCTATTGATATGGCTATTCGCAACAGTGGTATGCGTAGGCTTGCTTTGTCTAAGAGCGCTAGCGGCAAGTATATCGTTACAACTGACAAGACCAAGAAAGAGATGTTGTTTAAGTCTGCGTTTGAGCACCTGCTCAAGAATGTACGGCTTAGTGAGCAGGCCACAAAGACGCTACTTAAGCGCGCTTCTGTAGAAAAGATCACTGTACTCGTCAAAACAGCTGCGCCTTTCTTCAATGCGCCTGGCGCGACGTTTGACAGTTTCTACAATTCTCCTGTGCAAGTGCCGTGGGAAAATGTCGACAAGATTCCTTCTCAGCTAGCAGATCGTTCTGCTCTGCGTGAAGAGACGTTGCACCCTGTTGATGACAGAGCGCAGTCTGCTGCTGTACAGGCCGCCAATAACGGTCAGAAGGACATCTTTGATGTTTCTGTGCTTATGGGGCTTGTTCGCAATAACGCTGCAGATGATCTTATCTCTGAGTATGTGAAAGATGTGATTGTCGGCAACGACCGTATTGGGCGTATCTTGTTCCTATACTATTGGCACTTCGATGACTTTGTAGAGAAGTATGGTGACAGCGATATGATGGAACTTGAGGATCTACTGCGTGATACATTCAAGAGCACAGGTGATCTCGTCCTCTTCTTGAAGAAGAAGAGCGTTGAGCCTGATGCTGTTGCCACTAATGCGGTGGTTGACCTGTAATGTTTGCCTATGAGCTTGGTAAAACTGCTGCGCTCTCTCCAGTACCTGGTGCTATGCCACCAGGTACTACTGGGCAGTTTAAACCAGGCTTGTTTAATCAGATGCCTATGAAGCGGACACTACCAGAGAAGCCCGCTGCAAAGAAAACTGGCCCTTCTAAGTTTGATGCTTTTATGCGGCCACAGGAAACCTAAGTAAAATGGCTTATGATCTTGAGAAGTATCAGAATCCTTTAGACGTACTGCACTGGCGCTGGCAGACAGCGCGTGCTGCGTTAGATTCTGATAAAGCACCTTCTCGTGATGCAGATCCATACGTATGGCAAGCCTGGCGATTCATGAAAGAGTATAGAACTTGTATCAACGATAATGACGCCATCTCAGTCTCACTTAAATACAAGCTAGTCAGTGACGCGTATGGCTGGTATAACAGTCGTAGTGGTTACAAGAACTACATAGAAGCGCTTTCACTTTGTGATGATATTTCTTTTGAAGAAGAAGCAGACTTGCTTGGTATAGACAAGAAGACGCTTGAGTTCTACGAAGCGTTGTTCTTTGACATACGCCCCAAGAAAAGCAATAAGACATGGTTAGCAACACACATCATTGAGCCCTCGCAGTTAGAAGCCATGAACGGTAATGTGAGTGCTGTGTTCTCTTGGAAATTGTTTGCTATCTATGGTGGCGTTGACGTTGTTAGAGCCGCGTGGGCTTACTCTCAGCAGTCTAGTAAAGTATCTGACTTCCATAGAGCAGCTGGGTTCTCTCAGCTTGTCAAGAACTACGGGTTAGCTCAGTACTTCAGACCTGTGAACAAGTATACTGCGCCTGAGATCACAGACGCTATGCTAAAGACACATGATCTTGAGCTTAAGCGTGAAGCCTTGAACAATCAGAAGGCTATGCAAGCAGAAAATTCGAATATACTTGCAAACGTACTTGGTAGCGTTAAATTCACGATACCTGCGCATATTGAAGATTTGTCGCAGCTTGAAGAGTTAGACGCAAGAGAACCTCGACTGATTGACGTGCTAGAGCCTCCCACAGAGGTGAAGCCACTTTCTATAAAGGATAAAGCAGATGTCAGATCTTAAGCTTATTTCTCCTGCACAAGAGGCTTCTCTTAAGTCAGCTCTCGTGTCAGCTATTGAAGAGACCAACGCTGGTGCTGATCCTGATATGGCGATTGCCAAACACGCAAGCGCCAATGGATTCAACGCTGAGTTTGGCCGTCGTATGTCTGAGGCGTTCAATGCGTCTAAGACATTGAATCACCTAAAGACAACTGAAGGTGAGAAGCGCGCGGAGACATTCACTCTGTCAGATCCTGACAAGGTCGTACTGCTCATGTACAAGCCAGAGCTTGCTAAAGAAGCTTCTGTTGTAAGTGCTGAAGGAAATACGCTTGACTTCAACTTTAATAAATATGAGCCAAAAGCACCTTTAGTTAAGTCGGCTTCAGCAGTTACGTCAAAAATCAAT
The DNA here is from genome assembly GCA_020047775.1 of Akkermansia sp. Taxonomy (GTDB): domain Bacteria; phylum Verrucomicrobiota; class Verrucomicrobiia; order Verrucomicrobiales; family Akkermansiaceae; genus Luteolibacter. The sequence continues at coordinate 4,829 of JAIFNK010000073.1, forward strand.
GAACGTCCTGTACCCCTTCGTACCGTACGAGATGCTCAGGGGCTGCTTGAAAAGCTTTCGCATGACAAGCGTAGTTTGTCCATTGATCTTCAGGCTTACAAGATGAAGACAGCATCTGCTGCCAAAGCGCTTGCTTTGTCTTTCCGCATTCCTGGTTCTGATACCTTTGATGAAGTTGAGAAGCGTGTAGTTGCTACTTATGGTAGCATGGGTAAGCAGGCTATGGACTTTGTTTGGCAGCTTGATAACTTTCCTAAGTGGGGCGAGAAGCGTGCTGAGGAACAGACTACTCGTATTCTGTTGATGGGTAAGACCACTCAGTACAAGCAGGCTGCTGAGTATGTTGAGTTTCTTTCTAAGAGTGCGGATGCGCAGGCTACGCTGATGGAGTTTGAGAAGAAAGCTGAAGCTGTACGCGCATATATCAATGCGCAGCTTGAGAAAGTTGGAGCTGGTGGCAAAGGAGGTCCTGGTGGACAGAGTGGTACTAGCGCTCCAAATAAAACTGCTCCATCGGATGCAGATAGGCTGCTGGCCAAGATGGGGCCCTCTAAGCCGACTGGTAGTAACGCTAAAGCTGAACTGTCTGCGCTTGGCGGAGCATCTCACATTGTTGACACAGCGCGTATTAAAGCGCTTGATCCTACCTTGCTTAGCGGACTTGGCATTGATGATACAAATCCAATGGCAGGTGTTAACGAGGCGGCTGCCAAGCAGCTCAGCCACTCGCTTGCTGATTCTGGTGTAAGTGAGGATGTACTCAATAGCATGGTGCGTGCTCAGAAGGGGCAGCAGTATGAAGACCTTCTGCGTTCACAGGCTAAAGACGATGATGCTGGTACAGCGGCTCTCTTTGGTCACTTGATGGAAGGCAAAGTGCCTTTCACTCCATCTTGGCTCACGGATATGATTAGTGACAAAGAGCCGAATGTTAAGCCTTTGATTTCTCCTGAGCATGAAGCAGATATTCGTGGAATCAAGATGCAGACGATGGCTAATGATATGATCTCTAATGATCCTGTGTTGAGCGCGTATGCTCCTTCTGATGTATTTAACGTTATCAACCAAATCTCTGAGATCGCCCCATCTTTGTCTACGAATCCTCTGTTGATGAAAAATATGACAGCGCGTATTCTGCAGCAGGGTGGGCATATTGATCCATCTGAACTGCAGCAGTTACTCAAGACAGAAGAGAGCAGTCGTAAATTGGCAATCAAAGGATATTAAGATGATTAAGATCATTGATCCTGCTGGCTTTAATTTTGATCAGCCGATTACATCTCTTGTGGAAGTACACAGCAAGGGTGTAGAGGCTGGTTGGATGCGTAAGACTGCTGCTGTGCTTACCAAAGAACTCTCAGAGATACGCCCTGAGACTGGTAAGACGTTTATGCACGTGATTGCTCTTGGTGATAGCGAGACGTACTCTGCTAATCGTAATGGCGATATGTTTCCTAAAGAAGCTAACGTTAAGTATCACCCAACATTTGTTAAGTATGCTAAGTTCTTCAAGAACCACAAAAATAAGCCTGAACGTGGAGACCCATCGTATGGTACTGTGAAGGCCGCTGCATACAATCCAGATATGCACCGCGTTGAACTTATCATCGCAATTGATAATGCAAAAGCGCCCGATACCATTGAAAAAATTGCTTCTGGAAAAGACATCCCAGTTAGTATGGCGTGCCGAGTTCCGGCGGATTTTTGTAATATTTGTTTACATCCTTCTAAGACAACCTCTGAATACTGTGATCATCTTAAGAAGCACGCCACACAGATTCTTTCGGATGGTCGTGTAGTAGGCATGATCAATCGTGAACCTACTTTCTTTGATATCTCTGAAGTCTGGCGACCTGCTGATCGTATTGCTTATTCTCTGCGTAAAGTAGCGTCTGCTGCTCCTGCCATCTTCAGTGCAGATCTTGCGCAGCAGTACAACGTAACAGCGCCGATGCTGATAGAGTCTCCTACATATCAGCGTCGTTACGATCTTCTTCAGAAGCTCGCTGCTCTTGAACAATCTCTTGTTCAGGACATGCGAGTCAATCCAAGTCTTCGTACTATTTCTTTAGCTATCAAACAACCTATCGGTCTTGATAAGCAGGCGAGTTCAAATGAAATAGGTTCTTTGTTCAACATGTTGAAAGCTTCTAGCGTATCTTTAACACCTGAAGATTTCTTCAAGACTGTATGTGGCAAACGCTATGTTGAGATCGAACGCTACATGCCTTCTATGAAGTCTGCTGCTGCAACAATGTTTACTGACGCTCTGAAAAATGCTGAAGAAATTATTCATGCGTCAGAAAATTATGAAACAGCTGTTGACAAACCCCTATCACATGATGTAAAAGCGATTATTAAGGATGCGGTATCTAAGGCTTCCTTAAATGGACAGATGAATAGAAAAGTGATAGACGCAACGCTCCAGAAGACGGCAAGTCTCGTACAGTACGAGAAATCAACCCCGCAAGGAAAAGCGTTAGCGCAAGAGTACGCAGCTTACAAGCTGGCGCTACTAGATGGCTCAAACGCTTACACTGCTCAAATGAGTATTCTGCAAAACCTTTAAAGGAGATTTACGATGGCGACGAACGGTAAGGCGATCCTTGCAAATCTGGATGCGATGGTGAATTCGATTGGCCTGAAGAAACTTGCTGAGTCTGGCGTTATCGCTGACCCAGGCACTTCTCAGCCAGCGAAACAAGAGCAAGACAAAGGCAACATTCAGTCTGCTTCGACTGGCTCGCAGTCCACAGCGAACTCCGCTATGGTGCGCGAAGATGTCCTTGGGCAGTCGGTTGATGAGTCGAAACCTGGTGATGCTGAAAACGCGAAAGCCAAGTCTGACGCTGAGAATATCACGACAGCTACGACAGTTGGCAATGACCCGAAGAACGAGAAGAACTATGGCGACCGCAAAGAGCAGGGTAACTATCCTGGCACGTCGCATCCAGCGGATGTGAACAAGGATCCTGAGAAGTATTCTAGCGATCTGAGCAAGTCTGCTTACGCTATTCTCGAAGAGGTTGAACTGATCAAGCGCTCGAACAAAGTTGTGCGCACTGATGACATCACTGAACAGAACGTCATGGCCAAACTGGCCGCGTTTGTGACTTTTGGCTCGCCTCTCGAAAAGAGCGCGGCTGTTGAGAAAGAAGCTGCTGCTAACGAAGAAGTCGGAGAATTCATCCGTGGCCTTTGCAAGTCTTCTGCTTTGGTTGGCACCTTGGTTGCTGATTATCTTGATGGTATGGTCGAAGGACTGCAGAAGCAAGCGGAAGGTGAAGAGATGGAAGGTGAAGAGATGGAAGGCGCAGAGGGCGCAGAACATGCTGACGGCCCTGGTGATGGTGACGCCGATGATGCTGGCGCGGCTGGTGGTGAAGGCGCTGGTATGGACCAAGCTACTCAGACTCTGATTGCTGAAGCTGAACAGATTGCTCAGCAAATTGGCTGTGATCCTGAAGACGTTCTGCAGGCTGCCTTGGCGCAGGAAGATGGCGGAGCTGGCGCTGAGGGTGGAGAAGGCCCTGACGCTGGTGCGGCTGGCCCAGAAGCTGGTCCTGATCTTGGTGCAGGCGCTCCTGGTATGGAAGTGCAGTCTGCGATGGAAGAACTTGCTGAGCTGCAGAAGAAAGCCGCTGCTTACGATGAGCTTATGGCCGACAAGCATGTCGAAGCGCAGGAAACCCGTCTGCTCTCGTTGTTCAAGAAAGCCATGGATGAAAAAGTTGCCGAAGCCCGCCAGGGTCAGGCGCGTTAACAAATAAAAGGAGAAACAGCTATGTCGACGATTGTAGTTAGTGAAGCGTTTGTTAAACACGCTGCTCTGCTGGCGGGTGAAGTTAAGAATCTCACCACGAAAGTGGCAGAGATGAAGAAGCAGTCCAGCGCTCCGAAGCCTCTTGACAGCACAGTTGCGCTTGTAGCGGACACGCTCGTCAACCTTGGCTTTGTGCCAGCCAAAGAGAAGCAGGCGGCTGCGTCTGCTCTTTGTAACCACGAAAGCACACTGCACGCGCTCAGCAAGATCGCCAGCCAGGTTGCCATCAAAACTGCCGCAGCGCGTAATACGCCTGCTGAAGTTCAGCCGATGGGTAAGTCTGCTAGCGTTGCTAAGCCAACGGGTGCTCGTGAGTCCGACCGTCAGTTCCTCAATAGTCTTGGTTTCACTGTCTAAGTGAGGCCCCTGTTTTATTAGAGGTGGATACCCCACCATAAAAAGGAGATGAGTTATGCCTGGAAATCTTGTTCCGAACCAGATGTATGATCACGAATGCAACATGCTCAAGGGCTGGTGGCACCCACATGTCGTCGACAAGTCTGCAGAAATTGCGGACGGTGAGACGATTCTTGCTGGCAGCGTCTGCTATCTCGACAGCACAGGCAAGTTCCGCAGTGGACTGCCGGACAACACACAGGGCATGTTCGCTTGGCCGAGCAGCACGGACTTCGATGTTGCGGCTGACGTTGGCAACACGCAGAAGGCCGTTATGACCGCTCTGCCGACACTCGCCACGTACGAACTGTTCACGACTGAATTCGATGCGACCAAGACCTACGCTATCAACGACTACCTGACAGCGTGGCATGACCAGCTGCTTGGGTTCTCTGTTGAGCTGCGTGGTAAAGTTCGCCCTGGTCTGCCTTACCACAACACGCTTGTTGGTCAGGTCAGCGGCCTTGTGAAGAACAACGACTTTGGCAAGAGCGTCCTGACCCTTTGGACGTACCATCTGCCAGTTGATCTCACCAATCCTTCGAGTGAGGCGTAAACCAACGTATATTCTACTGGGCTGCTAGTCAGCCCAGTAGACATTTGATTGACTGTCATAATGACACAAATGATTTAAGGAGACCTAGTCATGGCTGAAGAGAAAGAGATTGCTGGACGCGAGGTGAATGGCGCGCTTCTTGACAAGCTGCAGAGTAATGACTCTGGGCTGCAGAAAGAAGCCTCTGATTCTGTAACTGATTTTGTGCGCATGAGGATGCGTGAAGAAGGCTTCACACGTCAGATCCTGCCGCCGATTCAGATCACAGACTCTGACCTCACCAAACAGGTGGACACTGACAAACCGGTGGTTGTGTGTGAAAAGGAACCTAACTCGCCAGCAGCGATCAGCGTTCCCTACGGCACACTGCCTTTCAACCGCTACATTCGCGGGCTTCGCTTCCGCATTATGTTCCAGCGCTTGATGACCCCGCGCTTTGTCAAAGACGTGCAGGAACTGCGCACGTATGACATGGACATTCGCCAGATCCTGTCTGATAACGCCCTGAAAGACATGCAGGCTGAAGAAGATGGCAAATTCATTGCCACCGTTGAAAAGCTGCTGATCGCCCCAGGAGCTGTGCAGCCGGACACTGGCACGATCCAGTGGCGTCAGATCGAAGGCGGAATTACTCGCGAATCGTGGAACGACGCGCTGAAAATCATGCCGTCCACTCCTTCGCATTTCGCTGCTAAGACGATCTTGATGAACAACGTGACTGTGTATGACTTCCAGAAATGGGGTCGTGATGAATTGGGCGGTGACATGGCGCAGCAGATCGCGCTGCAGGGTTGGGGCGAAGCCACTTGGTTCGGTATCCGAATCATTGTGTCTATCAAACGCGACCTGATTCCTGACAACCGCATCTACATGTTTGGCGCTCCGTCGCAGACTGGTAAGAACTTCCTCCTGGAAGATACCACGATGTACGTTGACACCAAGGCGTTCATGATCGAATTCTTCGCGTATTGCTCGCTGGGTACGGCCATTGCCAACCCCGCCAGCCTCGCGATTGCGGACTTTGTTCCCGCGACCTAATTCGATGTGACAACCAAAGGGGTCCCTTAAGTGGGACCCCTTTACTAAATGGATGACAAGATGCCTACACACGAACGTCAAGAGAAAAATACTCTGGATATGTCGGGTGTAAGGTCTGATATGCAGCAGAACGGAATACCAGATCAAATTCTGGATTTCGTTAATAACCATAAAGACCAGGCATTTGACTTCTGGGACAAGCACAAGGACAAGCTCAATGTAGCTCCGCATGAGCTGCCAATCGTTATCGGTGCAAGTGCTACAATACCTTTCTCAGGTGTTGGCCCTGCTCTTGGCGGCGCAATCGGTGGCATCGGTTCTTTGAGAGCATTAGAGTCTACTAAGTACTACAAAAATTTGGCTACTCGTGGACAAAGATTGTTGAATGGTGCTGGCGCTGCTACATTAGGTACGCTCGCTGGGCTTATGATTGCGAAACATTTACCGTTTGTTGGGACTGAATAACACAAAGGAGATCTACGATGTCGAACACTGCTGAAGCCCTCTTCATGGCGGCTGACCAACACCTGAAACAGAACCTGCAGCTGCCGATCATTCTGCAGAAGTGCGCTGAACGTGGTCATAGCCCGCAGAACCAGGCTGAACTGGATGTGATCGTGAAGCTGGCGGCTGAGATTGGCGAAGGCGTTCTGACAGGCGAAATCGCGCCAGTTCCTCTCAGCGAACTGGAAAGTGATGGCACGTTGTCGAAACACGCTTCTGATAAACTGAGCCAGGACCCTATGGCTTTGTCTGAAGAAGTTGGGGAAATCGACGTTACGAAGATTGACCCAGTCATCAAGACTGCGGCGGCCATTCTCTGCTTCGGCGGCATGGTCAACTCGCTGTAATCTAGTTACTCACACGCGCAAGCAGGGTGGCTGGCTGATATGCCGCCACCCTGTTTTTGTTGGGGGACAGTTATGGCCTTCTCGCAGATACAACTAATGCCAGGCCCTTCTACTATAAGGCCAACAATACAAGCAACAGCAGGTGCGTTGGTAAACTACATCATCACTGTAAAGAACGCAGATGGACATGTAGTAGACCTGACACCTTACGTTGTAGCTTACAGTGAGAGCAACCCGCCTGGTGGACCATGCCCTATCAGAACACTGCCCATCACCAAAGGCATACTCTTCACAATCAGAACACACAGAAATCAGTTCCCTGCAGAATATCAAATGCCTGTGCAGCCCTATGGTGATCCTAAGAACGGTGAAGTAGAGATTGTACTAAAGCCCTGTACATTCGATAACCCAGGCCTATATTTAGCAGAGCTGTCTCTAATCACAGACGCTAAGATACAACAGCTGTACAACTTCTACATTGAAGCAGCGCCAACACTTGCATGGTCAACAGACAGAGACCCTATCACAATTGAGGAAGTGAGATTGTGGGCTAGAGATAACTCTGCTGCGGATAACTATCTGCTAGATGAGGTAGAGTACAAAGACACAGAGATTGTAGCAGCTATACGCAGAGCTGTGGATATGTGGAACTCAACGCCACCTGTCATGACAGCATATACATACAATCCATCAACCTTTCCTTATAGAAGCCAATGGTTAGACGTTACCATCGGCTTCCTGATGAACATCGCTTCTTTAAACTATCTGCGTAATGGTTTACCATCACAAGCTGGCGGCGTAAGTATTGATGATAAGCTGTCCAAGTATCAACCATATGCACAAGAAGCAAAGATGCGCATACAAGAATTCAAAGACTGGATGAAGATGATCAAGCCACAACTGAACGCTGATCAGGCTTGGGGTAGACTTGGAACCTGGCGGATGCCATAAAGCTCGTACAGTACGAGAGGGGATAGCGTGCAAGACGTTTTCTTTGAATTGTATGTACAAAACGAACCTAAAGGTGGAAGTACCATCTTCTGGGGATTACGTAGAGAGTTTGATGACGTAGGACCTTATCAGTTCACCGTAGAGTGGTCTGAAACAGTAGAAGGTGAGTGGGAACTTATACCAAATGGAACAGTGACTGACTCATACTTCGTTGTAGATACAATACCAAGAGTATTCGCCAAAGAACTAGAGTCCTACTACAGAGTAACACTTGTTACAGCTAAAGGTACATACGTATCACAAGCTGTACAAGCCACAGGTATCTGGGACAAGCGTGACTGGCTAAAAGCAAGAGACACCATACGCCGTGAATACTTGATGATGAACAAGTTCACTGGCAACAGAGCAGAACTGTATAAGCGCCGTATATGGGGACAGAACTGCCCTTACTGCAGTGACTACTCTACACAGAACCCAGCTCAAGGTGGATGCCCTGTATGCTTCGGCACAGGTAAGTTTGGCGGTTACTGGCCACCATACGCCGTACAGTACTGGACACAAAACGAACCACAAGCCCGCAATAAGACTATGCTGCAGAACCAAGAGATAGGCGGTGTGTTCGACGACATGAACATACAGGTACGTATGGTAGCTTACCCACACTTATCAAGTATGGACTTTATACACAACACAAGCAACGGCAAAAGATTCATTATCAGACCTGTACAAACAGTCGCTGAGATCAAAGGCATACCACTCGTAGATATGGTAGAACTGAGACTGGCGCCATACACAGATCCTGTGTATAATGTGCCTAAAGACTTCTACAACTTCAGTGTACCTGTAGTGCCTACTATCACATCAAGCAAAGACAGCACAGATTTTGTACCTATGCCTGAAAGACCTTTGGATCCAGTTGTAACAGAACCAACTGCTCCTACTGTGATTACACTGCCACCCGAAGTAGAAACAGTGATAGACACAAAGAGCCAGGCACTTTGGTTTACTACAGAATGGTATATTGGCTCTGTTATTGGAGATGCTACAACTGCCTCGTACAGTACGAGAGGGGCTACAAGCAATCCATTCTTCATACCTAAATATGATTGGTATCCCACAGCAGGATCAGGGTCAGTCATATTTTCTACAGCTACAAACGGGTTTAACGTGACAAGCAGTGATCCATCTGTTACAGGTGTTTATACGAAGGCCGGAACTTACAACGGCATGTACGTATACGTGAAGGCAACCTAATGGCTGAGTTCAAACCAAGTGCTATTCCCATTCTGGGCAAACAGCCTCCTGTGATTGCGGGCGCTTTTGTAGACATTGTTCGCTACCTGTTTTCTAATGATGAAAACATTGAACAAAAAGACTTAAAATCACTTGTTTGGAATCCAGATGCCAAACTAAGTGGGATTTTGATTGAAACTGCAGAACGCTGGAGTACTAATAACACACAGCAACGTCCGGCGGTCTTCTTCAAGCGCGGACCTTGGGAATACCAACAAATAGGTATCGGTGACAGATACCAAGGACCGCCAGAAGAAACAGGTTTCGCTGAAGCAGTTCAAATGGTTGGTTGTGCAGGATCACACGAAATACGATGTGTAGGAAGGACCAATTGGGAAGCTGAGTTGATCGCAACAGAGATCATGCGGCATTTCATAGGTTTCTCCTCAGTCATCAGAGAACAGCTCTGCCTGAACAAATTTAGAGTAAAGAGTATTGGGCAGATAACAAAGTTTGACGAGTCAAGCGAACATGAATTTGTACCTGTCACACTTGAATACATGTTTGTTGACAACTGGAAACTTCTGCGTCAAACACCTGAGTGGGCTAGAACTGTTCAGATAATGACGTACCAATAAGGAGATCGAAGATGGCAACCTATTATGTTCCGCAAGTGCGAGTGTTTCAGGAGTACGCGACTGCTGCTGCGTCAGTAGCACAGCCGCTGAATGCGTTTGTGTTTGGACCGAACTACAACCTGTTCCGCTATGTCGAAGAAAAAGCTTCTACTGCGATTGGTGCTTATGACCGCGCAGCTGGAATTACTGCGCTGTGGCCTAACCGCCCAGCTGGTAGTGAAGTTGACCAGGCGTGGACACGTGTGTTCATGGACAACACATGGATGGAATACTTCCGCGACTACATTGGCACTGGACAGGAAATCAAACCTGTTGTCGGGTATCCTAACCGCATCACATGTCCTACACTGACGTTTGCCAGCTATAAGACTTGGGATCGTAGCGCTGCGTTCCTTGAACGCGATGTGCAGGTTGGTGATGGCGTTGTACTCCGCGCACATGCTTGTGGAGAAGACATCACGATTCACACACGCGTTGCTGGTTTGGTCAACGATGTTATCGCTCCTGTCGTTGGTGACGCCACAAGTGATACCAAGAACGCGCCAGATACAACGCAGGGCGCGAACATGTCTCAGACGACTGGTACGACAGGTACAGTCGACTTTACTGCTGATGGCACGAACTACGATGGCCTGGCTACTGGCGATACGATTGAGAGCTACTACTTGACAGTTACACTGGGTGGCGCTTTCGGAACAGCACAGTTGTCTGTCGCTTCTGCGAGTGGTCGTGACAACGTTCTGGATCCAATCATCCCAACAGATGGTGGTGTTTCTGACGTTGGCACACGTGGCCTGACAGTCATGTTCTCCACACTGGGTTCCTCAACACCGTTTGAAGTTGGCCAAGTCTTCCGTGTAGACGTGAACCAGCTCTGGGCGATGCCTACACCTGTTTCTGATACAACCTCTGATTACACTGGCGCCAAGTCTGGTACATACGTCATCACAGTTACAGAAGGCGCTTTGTGGGCGGATGGCCCCCGAGTGTTTGTGTCTTCGACTGGTACGCTGGATTCGAGTGGCCCGTACACAGTTGCCTCTGACACGTATATCACACTGCCGACTGGCGTGCGTATCAAGTTCAATGGCGCAGGCGTCCTTGGTCTCTGCAAGAATGACAAATACTATGTCACAGTTGAGGCTGCCACTCTGGGAGCTATTCATACTCTTGAACTGACCAACACACTGCCGGATGCGTTCTATAGCCTTTGTGGCGGTGGTTCTGATCCAGCACCTACTCCGATTGACCTTGACGTATCTCTGAGCATTGTGAAGAACGTTGAGATCACACGCACACGCGCTGGCATGATCGCTAACTGGACAACAAGCGCTACACAGGTTGTTGTCAATCCTCTGCTCACAGTCAAAGATGCCACATGGTATGATACTGACGGCACACTGTATGATTTGAACGTCATCGCTGGTGATACCTACGTTCAGTATCGCTCACTGCGCAACGACTTTACTGCGCAGGTTGGCTCACTGACAAGTGCTGCTGACGTTGAGACTATTCTTGGGCCAGCAGTTGATGCTAACCCACTGGCGCTCGGTGTGCTGAAGGCCGCTGAGAACTCCAATGGTAAAGACGTCATGTTCATGGCGACAGTTGGAGATACACTTGCTGCTTACTCTGAAGTTCTTGAAGCTGTCTATGATCGCGAAGACGTTTATGGCTTCTGCCCTCTGACACACGACAAGAACATTCTTGATGTTGTCAAAGCGCACGTGCTGGAAGAAAGCACTGGCGAACGCGGCAAATGGCGTGTTATGTGGGTTGGCGCGCAGACGACTGAAGAGTCTGCAGTACTCACAACTGATAGCGCTGGTGATATGCTCCTGGCGACTATCCTCGATGATACGGACACAAGTGGCACACAGTATACACGTGTTCGCTGCAACACAGCTGAGTTTATCACTGGTGGAGTGAAGGCTGGTATGCAGGTGCGCGCTAACTACCTGACAAACCCTGTGACAGGTATTGAAGAGTATGAAACCTACACAGTAGACGCTGTACTGACTGAAGAAGAGCTGCGTTTGGCGAGTGGTCCTGAAACAGCTGTAACCGTTCCTAGCCGCATGGAAGTGTGGCAGGTGAACAGCAAAGAAGACATCGCTAATCAGGTGATTGCTTTGGCTGGTTCGCTGACAAGTCATCGCGTGCGTGTAGTGTTCCCTGACCTTATCAGCAACGCTGGCGTTGCGATGGACAGCATGTATCTCTGCTGCGCACTCGCTGGTCTCCGTAGTGGTGTGTGGCCGCATCAGCCTTTGACCAACGTTGAACTCACAGGCTTTGATGATGTATCACGCACGACCAAGTGGCTTGGTGGACGCTTGCTGAATACGATGGCAGCTGCTGGCGTTTGGATCGTGACACAGGACAACACAGGTGTTGTCTATACGCGTCACCAGCTTACGACAGACACGTCGATTATCGACAAGAAAGAAGATAGCTGTGTAGCGACGTTTGATGCTGTTAGCTACCGTACACTGACGTTCTTCCGTAATGCTCGGTATATCGGGCGTCGGAATATCACACCTCAGTTGTTGTCGCAATTAGGTGTTGACTTCGACGGGCTTATCAACACTATAGTGTTTGAAACAACAGCGTTGACTATTGGACCAATGATTCTTGGCGCTAAAGTCGTATCGTTGTCTAAGCATCCTACGTTGTTGGATACTATTCTTGCTACTGTAAATGTGATCTTACCGAAGCCATTTAACAACTTTGACATCACACTTGTGTCGGTAACGACACTTTAATAGGTAAGGAGAACTCATTATGTCTTCACAATCGCAGTCATCTGTAGATATTTATAACCGCACAACAACGTTAGGCGGTGTAATGTCGGCGGATGCGACTAGACTCACATTCTCCGGTGATCCAACCGTAGAAGATCTTAATGGTGTCAGCGGCACAAAGCCAGGACTTATTTTACAAGAAGTTGGCGTTAACTACTCCCAGCAAATAACAAGGCTGTATGCATTAGAGTCGGGTAACCTGTACTTCGTTGCGGGTCGCACGGAAGGTGGTATTACTGTCAAACACGTTGTTGGCCCATCAGGTATGGCCACAGCGTTCTACAAGCAGTATGGTGATGTATGCCAGGCGGCCAAAAACGCGTTTAACTTAGAGGCAGCTGTTGGCTGTACTGGAAACGCTGAGTCAACGGGAGCAGCTTCCATTAAACTTAAGAACCCCGTTATCTCTAAGATAGGACTCAGC
>JAIFNK010000131.1 GCA_020047775.1 Akkermansia sp.
TCGAACTCCTCGCTTCCGGCACCCTGCTCGCCAGCACCACCGGCAGCGTAACCACCAAGGACATGTCCGCCGCGCGCAGTCTGACCTTCACGCCGGACGGCGCGAACGCCCATCTCGGCGAGGATGTTGGCATCCGGCTTGTGTTCACGAACGCACGCGTGCTCTACGACAACATCCGCCTGATCACCGGCCACGACATGAATCCAGCCCCGGCCACAGGCGTGGTAATGCCCTCCGGCAACACCGTCCTCAGCTGGACCAACATGCCGCCGAACACACCCGGCGGAAATGTGCCCGTCGATGTCTTTTTCGGCACCAACCCGGCAGCCCTCACCCAGGTGGTCGATGGCGTGCTCACCAGCACCACCAGTGTGAATGCCCCCGTTGCGAGCACCTACTACTGGCGTGTCGATTCCTACCCCGACGGCGACCCGAACGGCACCCCGGTCACCGGCGATCTCTTCTCCTTCATCGTCATCGACACGGACGGCGACGGCTTCCCAGACACCTACGAGCTGGCCAACACGACTCCGCCATCGTCCACCGCCCTCGATCCCTCGACCGATCTGGATGCGGACGAACTCACCGCCATCCAGGAATACAATTTCGGCACCAATCCCACCGACAACGATACGGACAATGATACTCTACTCGACGGCCCTGAGATGATCGGCGTCGGACTTCGCCCCGCCACCATCCCGGTTGATTTCGACTCCGACGACGACGGCCTGTCCGACGGAGTCGAAAGCAACACCGGCACTTGGACCAGCGCTTCCAACACCGGCACCAATCCGAGAGATAACGACAAGGACAAAGACGGCCTTCTGGATGGAGCCGAAACCAACACTGGAACCGTCGTAAACAAAAACAACGCCGGGACCAATCCGCACGTCCCGGACACGGACGATGACGCTGTCGGTGACTACTACGAGGTGGTCGCCTGCTTTACCAGCCCCTTCAACGCGAACGACAAGCCCCGCGTTCCCTATCCGCTTCCCGATCCTGACGCCTCGGCCGGTGTCACCAACAAACCGGTCAAGGTTTACATCATGTCAGGTCAATCTAACATGGTTGGCATGGGCAACGTTTATGGCACGGATGACAAATCACTCGAAACCATGACGCTCCGCCAGAACAAGTTCCCCAATCTTGTGAACGACGCGGGCGGATGGACACAAAGGCAGGATGTCCGCTATCGCGGAGTGACTTCCGCCATCCACAATAAAGGGCTGACCCCCGGCTGCGGCGCAAGCAGCAACAACTTGGGTCCCGAACTCGGATTCGGCCACATCATGGGCTGGTATCACGATGAACCTGTCCTGCTGCTCAAATCGTCCATTGGCAACCGCGCCCTCAGCTGGGATATCCTGCCGCCCGGCTCCGCTGGCTACGGACTCCCGATTCCGACGACTCCCGGCGCTTGGTATGGGGGCAAGCAATACGATATGTATTTCAAGGATGAATCCCAATGGGCACACCCGGATACGGCGGTTACCAATGTGGTTGATGTGCTGGACAATTTTGCCGCGCAATACCCCGGTTGGGCCGCCCAAGGGTTCGAAATTGCAGGCTTTGTCTGGTGGCAGGGCGAAAGGGATCTTGGTGTCAGTAGTTGGGCCGCCGCCTACGAACAAAACCTCGTCACTCTGATTGATTCGCTGCGCAGCTATTACACAACCCGCTACCCTGGCAAGGTCGCAACCAACGCGCCCTTCGTCCTCGGCACGCTCGGTGAGGCAACGCTCACCATGACATCTCCGGCAAACGGTGTTGCGGTCCGCGATGCCCACCTTGCCGTGGACAGCACGACCGGGAGCAACCCTCAGATTAACGTGAAGACGGTCTATACCAATCCGCTCAGCGAGGGAGGGGAAGGGAACAACCACTACCTCAATCGTGCCGGAACCTACATGTTGGTTGGCGATGCCATGGGCCGCGCCATGGTCGATCTGCTCGTCGCCGCTTCCGGGCCGGATGTGACTCCGCCTACGCCCAGTCCGATGAGCTTCGCCACTGCCCCTACCGCGGTGAACACCAGCACCGTGGGCATGATCGCCACCACCGCTGTCGATGCCTCGGAGTCCGTGCAGTATTGGTTTGAAAACACCAGCAACTCAACCAACAGCGGTTGGATCAACAGCACCCGTTGGGACAGCACGGGACTAACAAATGGCGTGAGCCAGGACTTCCGCGTCAAGGCGAAGGATTCGGCGGGCAACGAAACCGCCTTCTCCGCCGTCTTTAGCGCTGCACCCGGCAACGACGTGACCAAGCCCACGCCCGACCCGATGACCTTCGCCGGCCCGCTCCAAGTCCTTGGAGAAAACTCGATCAGCATGGCAGCCAACACCGCGTCCGACATCAACGGCGTCCAATATGAATTCGTCTGCACCGTCGGCGGCGGCCCTGGCAGTGGCTGGCAGACCAGCCCGTCCTTCACCGCCACCGGACTCACCCCCGGCAACAGCTACACTTATATCGTTCGCGCCAAGGACCCAGCCGGAAACACCACCACCGATTCCGCCCCGGCATCCGCCAGCACGATCGCCCCGGACACCACGCCGCCGTCTCCCGCGACGTCGAGTTTCATCACTCCGCCCAACGCCCTCGGCATCGACGTCATCAGCATGACCGCCACCACCGCCACCGATCCCAGCGGCGTGGAATACTACTTCGAGGAAACCACCGGCAACCCCGGCGCCGCCGATAGCGGTTGGCAGAACAGCCCGACCTACACCAACAGCGGACTCCAACCCGGTACCGAATATAGCTACCGCGTCCGTGCCCGTGACAAGAGTCCCGCTCAAAACGTCAGCGACTGGTCCACCGCAGCCTCCGCCACTACCGGAGTGCCGGACACCACCAAGCCACTCGCAATTTCACTCAACCCCGCGAATGGAGCATCGAATGTCGGGATCAGCGGGAACCTGGTGATTGGTTTTGACGAGGAAATCGCGGTCGGCACTGGCAACATCACCCTCAAGAACCTGACCGACGCAACGCAGACAGTAATCGCCGTCACCGACACCAGCCAGGTTTCGGTCTCGGCTGCGGTGGTGACCCTCAATCCGACCGCAAATCTGCTCAAGGGCAAGACCTACGCGATCCAGATCGCCGCCACCGCCATTGAAGATCTCTCCGGCAACAGCTTCGACGGCATTCTCATCGACAGCACCTGGGCCTTCGCCACGGAAGTGGCGCCGCCCGTTAACCTTGTGTTCGCCGACAACTTCGAGGCCGGAGCCAACATTTTTGGTGGCACCACCCCGGACGTCGCCACTTACACGTTGGCCAACACCAGCCGACAGGCCAACACTGCCCTCTGGGTGCGACCGACCGTTGCATTCGGTGCCGCCAGCAACGGACTTGTCGACGAGTCGGAGAACGGCGGTGCCAATTTCACCGATCCGGTTGGCAGCCAAGCCTACGCCTTCCGCTACACCAACTCCGGCGTCACTTCCGCTGCGGGCAAGATCGGCGTCCTGACCGCAGGCACGACCTATACGGTGAGCTTCGATGTCGTCAGGGATGGATGGGACAACAACGGCAGCACGGCGGGGGTGCAAGCCGGTTTCGCCTACGACGCTCGATTAATCGCCTTCGCTTCTGGTAACGACCGCGCTACTGGCGGCACCATGCTCAAGAAAGTCACCGGCAATGCGACCAGTGACGGACTCTACAAAACCGTCAGCTTCACCTACACCACGGGTGACACCGCCGACAGTGCCTCCCTCGGCTTGGACCTCGGACTTCGGTTCGTTGGAGCCACCTCGTCGGCCAACATCGACAACGTCAGCATCAGTACTGCTGGCCCGGGCGGCCCCGGTCCAGTTGCATCCTTCGTGATTTCCCCGATCGCCTCGCCGCAGACGGTTGGCACTCCCATCACCGGCATCACCCTCACCGCGAAGGATGCCGCGAACGCCACCGCCACCAGCTTCAACGGCACCGTCACCTTCGGCGGCACCGGCGGCTTCACCGGCACCTCGGCGAACTTCGTCGCTGGCGTGCTCACCGGCGTGAGCATAACCCCGACCGTGGCGGGCAGCAACCTGACCTTCACCGTCAATGACGGAGCCAGCCACACCGGCTCTGTCACTATTGCCGCCATCCGGACTCCCTATGAGGCTTGGGCTACAGGTGAAGTTGTCTTCAACCAAGACACCAACAACGACGGCGTGGACAACGGCATGGCGTGGTTGTTAGGTGCCGCCACTCCTGCCGGAAACGCGCTCAACAAACTGCCCGCAGCCACCCACAACGGAACCCACCTCCGCCTCACCTTCCGCTGCCTCAGATCCACCGCGCGCGGTGGTGTGGTGCTCAAGGTTCAATCCAGCAACGACATGGGCGTTTCCGACCCATGGACCAACCACGAGGCGGCGGTGCCTGATGCGGACGCCACCATCAACGGCGTGGTCTTCGACACCACCGACGACGGCAACTACATCAATGTGATCGCCGACATCCCGGCAGGCGGAGCCAAGCTCTTCGGCCGGCTGAGCGCGGTGAATTCGCCATGAATCCACATCCACATACCCCAACAAGGAACGGCGGACTTCGATTCGACAGCCCATGGGAAGCTAGTGCGTAGCAATCATCTCATGAAAACCGTCTTGGCTATGGTTGCCCTTGGTTCGGCACACCTCGCTGCCCAGACATCTAACAGCTCATGGGTCTATCCCTCGGCGTCGGGGAATCTGCTTTACCAGCTCGATGAGCGAGGCCAACGCATCAACGATTTCTCCAACTGCGGCTATCGCGGTGGCAACGAGCCGTTGCCCAATGTCACGGCGGTCATTCCGCAAGCCCGCTGGGTTTATGTCAGCCCCGGTGCTGGCGACGATACGGCGCTCATCCAGGCGGCGATTGATTCCGTCGCGGCCTTCACCCCTGACGCGAATGGCTGGCGCGGGGTGGTTTTTCTCAATGCCGGCGAGTATCAGCTCGCCACCACGCTTAACATCACGGCGGGCGGCGTGGTGCTGAAGGGCGCGGGGGATGATCCCGCCACCGGCACCCGGCTTCGTGCCACGGATGCGCGTCAATACACGCTCATCTCCGTAGCTGGTTCCGGCAGCCGCAATACAGTCTCCGGCACCACTCGCAATTTCACGCAAAAGCTCGTCC
>JAIFNK010000022.1 GCA_020047775.1 Akkermansia sp.
GCGTTGGTGAGCCAGCCGAGTTCGAAGCAGGTTTTCAGGCGATACCAGGCCATCAGCGAGCCGATCTGATTCCCCGTTAGGAGGACCATTTTCCCGGCGGCGTCGCGCACGGCCACGCCCATGCGGTCGGCGTCCGGATCGGTGCCGATGACGATTTCCGCACCGGATTGCTCGGCGAGATCGATGGCCATTTGCAGCGCCGGGCCGTTTTCCGGATTCGGCGATTCCACGGTGGGGAACCGGCCGTCCTGGATGTCCTGCTCGGGCACGGTGAGCACTTCGAAGCCGAAATCCCGCAGCATCGGCACGTTGATGTGGCCGCCTGTGCCATGGAGGTTGGTGAAGACGATCTTGGTGGACGCGCCCTCTAGCAGCGACGGCTTGAGCAGCAAAGTCTTGAGGCGGGTGACGTAGAGCGCGTCCATTTCCGCGCCGAGGATGGTGACGGTGCCGCGCTCGGGGGCGTTTTCGTAGCGTTCGCTGGAAATGGCGTTCACCTCCTGGATGATGCCGTCGGCGTGGGCATCGACGATCTGCGCGCCGTCGTTGAAATAGGCTTTGAAGCCGTTGTCGTGCGCCGGGTTGTGGCTGGCGGTGAGCACCACGCCGGCGTCCGCGCGGAGTTCGCGCACGGCGAAGGACAGCTGCGGCGTGGAGCGCGCGCCTTCGAAGAGATAGGCATCGCAGCCGAGGTCCGCGCAGACCTTGGCGCAGAACTCCGCGAAATCGCGCGAGAAATGGCGCGTGTCATGGGCGAAGACGAGCACCGCCTTGCGATCCGGGCCGGCGAATTGCTTGGCATAGGCGATGAGTCCACGCACGGCGCGGCTGAGGTTGTAGAAATTCATCGTCGCAGTGCCGACACAGGGATGTTCCGGGCGGCCGTTGGGTCCGCCGGCTCCCTGCTCGGCCTGGGTGATCACCCGGCCGATCGTCCGGCCGCGCAGGCCGCCGGTGCCGAAGGCGAGGGTCTTGAAAAAGCGGTCGTTGAGTTCCTCCCAGGCACCGGCATCCACCAATTCCTGAATCGCCAGCGGTGCGATGGCGCTGGTCGTCCCGGCAAGCAGCGCGGTGATGTTGTTTTGTGCGGATTCAAGCAGGCTGCCACTGGCAACCGCGGCGGTGAGGGATTCTTGGATGGTGCTCATTTCGAATCGAATCGTATGGAAAATCCGGTGCATGGCAACACCGTCGATGCCGGAAAATGGCAAGCCCTGCACCCATGGAACCAAGAAAGGAGAAAGGCACCACGAATCTGGCGAATCTGGCGAATCCGGCGAATAGTTTAAGAAACCCGTGCAGGACTAGCCTTCTGATTCTTCAAGATTCGCAAGATTCGTGGTGCCTGAAAATCCCCCGCCAATGCCGGAAACATCAGCCTCGTCGGGAGGAAAATCCACGCCTATCTTCGCCCGCCTTCATGATCGAACTCCTTCAAAAAGCCGTTGCCAAGCGCGCCCGCCTCCTCACTCCGGAAACCAATGCCGTCCGCCTCATCGATGGCGGTGGCGACGGCTTGCCCGGCCTGATCCTGGAAACCTACGCCGACCGCTGGCTGGTTTCCACCACCGGCGACCGCCTCTTGCCGCAGGTCCGCGAGTGGATCCGCGACCGGGGCGTTTCCTGTTATTGGAAGCGGCTCGACCAGCATCAGAAGGAATCGCCGTCGCACCTCGCCGGCCCGGAAGTCATCGAGCCGTTCCTCATCCGGGAAAACGGTGTCGCCTCGGAAATTTCGTTCCAGTCCGGCTACTCCCAGGGCATCTTCCTCGACCAGCGCGACAACCGCGCGGAAGTCCGCCGCCTGATGGCACCCGGCCTGCGCCTGCTCAACACCTTCGCCTACACCGGCGCCTTCTCCGTCGCCGCCGCCATGGCCGGCGCGGAGACCACCACCCTCGATCTATCACAACCCTACCTCGACTGGGCGAAGCGGAATTTCACCCACAACTCGCTCGATCCCGCCGCCCACCACTTCTGCAAGGGCGACACCTTCCACTGGCTCCGCCGCTTCGCGAAACAAGGCCGCACCTTCGACGGCATCGTGCTCGACCCCCCGACCTTCTCGCGGGATGAAAAAGGCAAGGTCTTCCGCGTGGAGGAGAATTTCGGCGAGCTCGCCGCCCTCGCCGCCGACATCCTAACACCCGATGGCTGGCTGCTCTGTTCCACCAACTGCCGCAACCTCGGCCTCAATGATTTCCAGAAACAACTCCGCAACGCCAGCCACCGCCCGATGAGCGCACGACACTCGCCGATGCCGGAGGATTTCACCGACGAACCCTACTTGAAATCCGTGTGGCTGAAATGATTCCTGCCGTCCGGCTAACCGCCGGAAATCACCACCACGAGGTCCATCCCAACCGACGCAACATCCGGAGACTTCGAAACCGGTGGTTCCAAGTTCCCACCGCACGGGCCGGTCGAGAGCTCTCATTGCTAGATATTGAGAAACCTGACTTTCTGGAAATTCAAGACGCCTCACCCAAATCCCAGAAACCCACAAAGGCCTACGGTTCACGTTATTTCCTTGACCTTAAGATACTTCCGGACATTTCCTTCAACTGAAGACCTGCGACAAATCATGCTCCAGTTTGATATGCCAGTGGGATAATACCAATGTTCGGCAGAAATCCAACAACCCAACTCCTGTCTATGAAGACTCTAGCATTTATCCTATTCACCGGAATCTTCGCGCCTCTTTCGTCGTTCGGAGCCGATGATGAAAAGCCACATTCCGCTACGCCCAAGGATGGATTCGTTCCGAACGAGCAGACAGCTATTCAGATTGCGGTTGCCGTGTGGACACCGATTTACGGCAAGGAGAACATCGAGAGACAGACGCCATACAAAGCGTGGCTGAAGGATGGCATATGGCACGTTGCCGGACATCTCCCAAAGAATATGGTCGGAGGAGTCGCGATTGCTGAGATTCAGAAGAGTGACGCCAAGATCGTTCGCGTAAGCCACGGCAAGTGAAAACCCAAGCCGAACAATTCGTGGATGACAACCCCTCATAAGCTCCTCAATCTCCTTTCAAAGGCATCTCCATAGCGGGGTTTTCATCGCTTTTGACGTTCGGAAGGATCAATGAAACCAACGAAGCTCAACTAAAATGAAATGGTCGAAAGCACGATTGGCTCTCCTTATTCACCTAACATTTGCCGTGACCGCTCAGGCCCAATTTAAGCCTGGCGGATATGAGCGGTATACCAAAAGAATGCAGCAAAGTTTTGAACATGGGACCAAACCTCCAAAAGATTCCATATTTGCAGGTAATTGGCAGTGCGACGGTTGGATATACCGATTCAATATTGATGGCACCATGACCATTACCAACTCTGACGGTGAGTCCGCAAATGGCAAGTGGGTGCATGGAGCCATTACTGATGGAAAGGGCCCGACAGCGATCTATCGAGTCAAGGACCACGCTACGGCAATTTGGATTAAAGGCGAGACCTTGTTTATTGATGGGGGAGACACATGGATCGAACTTAAGCGTGTAACGAAGAACGTCAAAGAGCCTAAAGCCGCCGATCCTCAAGACAATGCAAAACCAACGGGCGCTGGACAACCGGCTGCCAAGCCCACGGACAAGGTTCCAGCTGAAGATCAATCCTCCACGCCCACGTCGAAGGATGTCCCCCGATAGCCGGTGACAGGCCCTACACGTTGCGCATAACATGGTCACCATGCGATGCCTGATATCGACAGTCCTCGCCATCCTGATCAGCACAGGCTGCCGCCGTCCATCGTCACCGGTTGCGGAGATTCCGCCGTTACCGGTCGTCGCGACAGAGGCCGTTCCGCCTCCCGCTTCTCTGTCGGTGATTGTCGATCGCGGGGCGAACCTCGGGACCATTGCTGCCAACGCTTACGGACACGAGCGTTTCTCGGGATTCGTCGCCGTTCTCAACGGGATCACCGACCCCGGACACCTCGTGGCCGGACAGGAACTGAAGACCCCTTCGTTCAGTTCCGCCTTTCGCGATGCGGGTCTGGATCCGCGCTACCAGCCCGCCATCAACGCGCTTTCCAAGGCTTGCACCGACTATTATGCCGTCGAACCCGCCTATTTGAAGGCACGCGATGAAAGCGGTGTTTCGTCGGGCACATTCCCGATACCTGAAGGCATCCGCGCAACCTTCCTCGGATGTGCTGATGCGATTGAGGCTGCTACCGCAGCTCTGCGGACGTCAAAGCCGCCCGACAACGTTCCGAAGATGACCATTGGTCAGCTCCAACAAGTCTCAGGACTGATTCGTGAGCTTGCCAGCGGATCCATCGACGGATACGGATATGACCACGACATGATTGGCCAGCGATTCGGATTGGCATTCACCAACGCGATCCTATGGACACAGCATCAGCACCCATAAACATCAGTGGCGGGTTCCAGCGCTGATTTCGTAGTGCCAAAAAATGAAAAAAAATATTCTATTCCTTTGCTCCCAGAACAAGCTTCGGAGTCCTACCGCAGAGGCGATCTTCGCAGATCACCCGGCCATCGACGTTGATTCAGCCGGGCTCAATAACGATGCGGAAGTTCCACTGACGGAAGAGCAAATCAGGTGGGCGGATTTGATCATCGTGATGGAGAAGACGCATCGCAACCGGCTCAACCGGAAGTTCAAGAATGTCCTGGCCGGCAAGCGGATCGCGGTTCTCGATATTCCGGACGAATATGATTACATGGACCCGTCACTGATCGCATTACTGAAGACACGATGTGCATCCTACATTCCATGATCGACGATGCACGTTCGGGAGGGTTGCTGGAAGCGGGTTTCCGAATTCTAACTATTTACAAGCTTCTCAATCCAATCCCAGCCTCCAGTCGTTCGCGCCCGTTGGAGCGCTTCCGCCATCAACTCAATGGATGACCCCGTGATTCACTGTCTCACCTGCCTGTTTGCTGCCACCCTGGCCTACCCGATCTATCTGGTATGTTGGAAGAACCGGTTCTGGTTTGCATTCTTCGTCACCTGGGGACTGCTCGTCGCGAATCAGGCCATATCCGTCTATGCAGATCATACGGAATCTTCGGATACGACAGAGATTGGATTGACCCTGCTTTCAGGATGGCTTTTAGCATTGCCATTCTGCCTCGTTCTCAAGTTGATCA
>JAIFNK010000241.1 GCA_020047775.1 Akkermansia sp.
TGATGTTTCTGACATGAAGCGTGCGCATGCCGCCGGTTTCCAAGGTGCGGCGGAGCACGTCTTGAAGCACGAAGGTGCGAAAATTCCCGATGTGCGCGGGGCCATAAACCGTCGGTCCGCAGCAGTAGAAGCGAAACGTGGATCCATCGATGGGTCGCAAATCGTGCTCGGTCCGGGTCAACGTGTCAAAAAGCCGCATGGCGGGGTTTAGGGAGCGAAGCGCCGAGAGCCAAGAGCAAACAGCCGTCAAAAACGACGAATCAGGCCCGCTGGCGGCGGAAGACCATCAGCAGGCTGGTCAACGCCAATAACGAAAACACGCCTGGCTCAGGCACCGCTTGATTCCCTACCTCCACGTAAATCCACTCCGGCGACTTCCCGCTCGCAATCAGCTGCAACGGAATCCTCACGGTCGCATCGACGGCAGCGAGAGGTGCCACAGCAGGAGCGGAGGAAATCCATGGCTGCGCCACAGGACGGATTTCACTCCACCCCAGCCGGTAAACGATCACTGTCGATGCCACAAGCATGGTGATCCACAGTGGTTTTATTTTAAAAAATCCAAGCACGACGGGCGAAACATCATTTATTTTTTAAGACAATCAAGAAATATTAAGTCTTTTATGAATTTCAGGGGTTGGATTTTCGGGCAGAGAGTCGTAGGATTCGCTCTGAAATGCAGCGGATTTACGACGAACGGGTGAAACAGGTGACCATCGGAGTGGCGATTTTGGTCAGCTTCACCGTGGTGGTGACCGCATCCTTGTTGGGCTGGCGGCTACTGCCTGGCCTGTTGGGAGAATGGATCGGGATGATGATCGGTATCATGACGACGCCGTTTTTCATGGAAGCGTCCTTTGCGATTCTCGGGCTGGTGACGGTGATTTCCCTGAACATTTGGCGGCAGCGCAAGGACGGGGACGAGTTTGTTTACCTTGAGCAAGTTGTCGGCCCGGACGTGCCCAAGGATTTGCCGGAACATGTGAAGTGGGCGCTTTACCGGGAAAAGCCCTTGGATCCAGAGCTGCCATCGCTGTTGGCGCAGGCGGAAGGTGCGTTTGCGATCGGCGATCATACCGCAGCGGCAGGATGGATCGGGGCGATGGACCCCGACGAGCTCAAACACCCCGAAACCCTGCAACTGCGACTCGAACTTGCCATCGCGACAAACCACCGCGATCTTGCGGAACATCTCCGACGCGAGATCCAAGACTTGGAATCCAGACCCCTTTAAACTTTTGAACACTAAGCGATTATCGCCCTCGGCCAGCGGCCAAAAAAACGTCAACTCTCCAGCAGTGAACCCTGACCTCACCCCAATGAATCCCGCGAATTTCTTGAAGATGGCCCACGGTGACCCGGGGGGCTGCGGGAGCTCGCTGTCGATTATTTCAACGACACCCGGCGGCAAATGACCGGTTGGCGGGCACTCATCGAGACGGGGAACTTCAACCAGCTGCGGGACGATCTGCATCGCTGCAAGGGAGGTGCGTCACTTTTCGGCCTGGAGCGGATCGTCGCACTGATCGGTTCTTGCGAAAGTCCGGCGGCGCTTGAGGAGCGAGGGTTCGACCTCGCCACTTTTGAAACGGAACTCACGGCGGCGGAATCCGCCGTGGTGGTGATGACGGATTGATTTTACACGATGGCAGCCAAAATCCAGTCACCTGACAAAGAGCTGCGATTCACCCGGTCCGGTCAGGCGTCCTCCTTCTGGGTGGGCGCTGCGGTGCTGGCGGCGGTCGGGGTCACGCTGCTGGCGACTTCGATCTGCCGCGACGTCAATCCACGACTCCCCCACCCTGCCTGGGCCATGTTGCCCTTGGCGCTGGCCGTGATCACCGCCCGCCTGGCACTTGGACTGACACGCCATGCCTACCTGATACTAACACCGTTGGGAATTGAGATTTTCCCATTTTTCCGGCCGGCCGAGGGCATGAGGTTGGTGTTGTGGCAGGAGGTGAATCACGTGGAAGTGGATAAAAAGGCGACCCGCCTCACACTGCACCACGATGCGGGAAAAACCTCCGGCATCCATCTTTCGCTGACACCGGTTCGCGCGGACCGGCGGACCTTGCTTGCCAAGGCTGTGCTCGGGCGGCTATCTCCGTCCGCCACCAACGGCTGAAATTCTTATGCGTCCCCATTCCCGACAAATCCTCACGGTCGAAGAAACCTTCGGCCAAAACGGTTGGCATTGCGAACTCGTCGAGGGCCGCGACGTGCTGCGGGCCGGTTTCGACGCGCATCACACGCGGATCGACCTGATCGCCCAGGCGTTTCCGCAACTGAACGCACTGGTCGTCGTTTCCGAATCGCCGATGCCGCTCGACGAGGAACACCTGCCGTCGGTGCTGGAACTGCTCGCCCGCGCGAACAAGCAGCTCACGCTCGGTGGATTTGAATACGACATGGACCGCGAATACCTCGTTTTCCGCATTACCAATCTCTTCGAGCGGGAAAAATACGACGGCGACATCATTTCCTCGATGGTCCACTGCGCCATCGCCGAACTCGACCGGATCACGCCCTACGCCGCCATCGTGCGCGACACGCCGGGCGATCTGTTGGACGATCTCGACCTCAGCCGCCTGCTGATGCGCGAGGACATCATCCCACCGGTGCCGGGCGACGAAGAAGAAGAATATTGAGCCGGGGTCGGGCCGCAGGTCTCCAGACTCGCTGCGAAAGGGGTGCCAAAGCGAAGCGGCTTCACCTCTATCCCTTTGACGATACTTTCTCCGGCGAGTCTGGAGACTCGCCGTCCATGATAGAACTCGACCGGCTGGCACGGAACCGGTATTTCCAAGCCAATGAAAACACTCGCCATGTCGCTGCTCCTGATGTCTCCAGCACTCGCCCACGAGGCCGACCTATGGGAACTGACCTTGGAAAGCGGTTACGCCTGGCAGGTCGGCACCTCGACGGAGATTGATTATAAAATCGTCCCCACCCAGCTCACCCTGCGCTCCCCGATCGTGTGGACACTTTGGGAGGACCCGGATGGCTCGAAACTGCTCGTGAGGCACCGGTTTTCCGCGTTGTTTAATTCCATCACGGAAGGCCCGGAGAGCTATTACGCGGGCGTGGCGGCGGCGCCCTCCATCGAGTATTGGTTTCCATCGCAAAAGACCTCCGCGTTTTTTTCCATCGGCGGCGGCTTCGGCTGGACCGACAGCTCCGGCGGATCCCAGGGGCTCGGCCAGGACTTCACCTTGAACTGGTTCATGCAGCTCGGCGTGCGGCAGAAAATCACCGAAAACCTCTCGCTGCTCGGCGGCCCCTATTTCCAACACCTATCTAACGGAGGCACCACCGACCCGAATCCGGGCGTGGACGCGCTTGGCTTCACCGTCGGATTGGGTTGGAAGTTCTAGCTCTCATCGGCCCATCCAGCCGCCGTCCACCACGAGGATCTCGCCGTGGACGTAACGGGACGCCTCGCTGGCAAGAAAGACGATCGGGCCTTTGAAATCATCCGGATCGCCCCAGCGTCCCGCCGGGATGCGGGCGAGAATCTGCGTGCTGCGGACGGGATCTTCGCGAAGAGCCTCGGTGTTGTCGGTGGAAATGTAACCGGGGGCGATTGCGTTCACGTTCACCCCTTTGCCGGCCCACTCGTTGGAAAGCGCTTTGGTGAGCTGGCCGATGCCGCCTTTGGACGCCGCGTAACCGGGGACGGTGACGCCGCCTTGGAAAGTAAGCAGCGAGGCGGTGAAGATGATTTTTCCACTGCCGCGGGCTATCATTTTCGCGCCGATGGCACGGCTGAGGAGGAACTGGGCGTTAAGGTTCACGTCGATGACTTCAAACCAGAATTCATCAGAGTGCTCGGCGGCAGGCGCGCGCTTGATGGTGCCGGCGTTGTTGACAAGGATGTCCGGCACGCCTTGCTCGGCCAGCACTTGCGTGGCGAAGGCTTTGACGGCTTCGCGGTCGGAAAAATCGCACTGATAGCTGGTGAATGTCCTGCCAAGCGCGGTGACGGCTTTTTCAATCCCGCTGCCCGCTTCAAGGCTGGCGCTGACGCCGATGATGTTGGCACCCGCTTCGGCGAGGCCTTCTGCCATGGCGTAGCCGATGCCACGCTTGCAGCCGGTGACGAGGGCGGTTCTTCCGGTGAGGTCGAATGGATTCATGAAGAAGTTGATGGTTGAAAGTTGATGGTTGATAGCGAAGAGAAGAATTTGAAGATGGCGCGATTCTTGATCTTTCCATCAACTATCAACTTTCAACTATCAACATTATTAGCGGAGCTCCGCGATTTCGACGCGGTCCATGTCGGTGAAGGCTTGGTTTTCGCCGCCCATCGCCCAGCAGAAGCGGTAGCTGGCGGTGCCGCAGCCGCAGTGGATGGACCACGGCGGGGAAAGCACGACCTGCCGGTCGGCGACCCACAACGGCCGGGTTTCCTGCGGCTCGCCCATCATGTGGAGCACGCGGTGCGCGGCGGGAACGTCGAAATAACAATAGACCTCGCTGCGCCGGTCGTGGGTGTGGCACGGCATCGTGTTCCAGATGCTGCCAGGCTGGAACTCGGTGAAGCCCATGACGAGCTGGCAGCTCTTGATGCCGTTTTCGTGGACGTATTGGAAAATGGTGCGCTCGTTGGTCTCGTCGCGTGTGCCCATCTCCACGCGGTTGGCGTCGGCGCGGGTGGCCTTGACCGTCGGATGGGTGGCGTGGGCCGGGTAGCTCACCAGATAGAAAACGGCGGGAGACTCGGCGGTGGCGCTGGTGAAGCGGATTTCACGGCTGCCGCGACCGATGTAGAGGCAGTCGTGTTTGCAGAGTTCATAGGCGGTGCCATCGACGGTGACGCTGCCGGCGTCGCCGAAATTGAGGATGCCGATCTCGCGGCGCTGGCAGAAGAAATCGGCCTTGAGGGCATCGTCATTTCCGAGTTCGAGAGCGGCGGTGGTGGGGATCGCGCTGCCGACCACCGCACGGTCGAGGTCGGTGTAAACGAGGCAGACTTCGCCGGAGATGAAAAGTTCGTCGAGGAGAAAGGAGCCGCGCATTTCGGCAGTATCGAGGATCGCCGCTTCGCGGGGTGATGGCATCAGTCGTGTTTCCATAATCAAGTGGGGCTTTGCCGAAATTCTCTTCTTCCGGCGGC
>JAIFNK010000026.1 GCA_020047775.1 Akkermansia sp.
GCAGACATCGATGTAGTTCGTGCCCACGCCGATTTTCTCGATCGACGGGATGTCGTTGGCGCGGGCGAATTCCACCCAACGTGCATTCACTTGCACGATGACTCCCGCTGGATCCAGCACCGCGATGTGGGCCGGCAGCGAGTTCAGAACGTCCCGTTGGAGGGCTTCACTCGCACGGAGTTCGGCTTCCGTCTGCTTGCGCTCCGAGATGTCGCTCAGCACGATGCGGATCTCGGGCTGGCCATCGGTGCCCTCGGCGAGGGAGAGTTCCAAATGGGCCCAGAAAGGTTTGTTCTTGCGGCCCAGCATCCTCAGCTCCGTGGTTTTCGGGAGCCGGGTTTCAAACAGCATCATCCGGCGCTGGTAGTAAATGTCCTGGTCCGCCGGCAGGATGAAGCGGGTGAATGGCTGATTGGCCACCGCCCGGCGGGACACGCCGAGTAATGCGGCGGCGGCGAAATTCGACTCACGGATCATGCCCGTCTCGCTCACCGTGAGGTAGCCGACGGGCGCGAGGTCGTAGAGGTCGAAGTAGCGCGCCCGCGAGGTTTCTATTTCCCCATGCATCCGCCGCAGCTCCTCGTTCTGCATTTCCAGCTCGATCTGGTGGACTTGCAGCTCGTGGAGCATCTCCTTCAGCTCCTCGGGCGAGTGGGCTTCCGGTAGCTCCGGGGTGTGGGCCGTGCGTTCCAGGAAAATCGCTTCCGCCTGCTGCCGCAGCGTTGCGGGCGAGTTTTGAGGATTGGAGATTTTCCCGGGGGGGTTATCCTTGTGATTCATGGTGTGAATTTTTTATTAGGGCATGGCCCGCTCGGTGGTGGCAATCCCATAGATTTGCCCGGCCTCATTGATGAGAGCGGTGGAGATCATGGAGACGCTGATCTTCTTGCCGTCCTTGGTGAGCCGCTGGGTGTCGTAGGACTCCAGCACCTCCGCCCGGCTGAGCTGGACGAGCGTGGCCAGCGCCGCCTCGCGCAGCTCCGGCGGGATCCGGTCGCGCACGTTCATCCGCAGCGCCTCGGCTTCGCTCCAGCCATAGAGCCGCACCGCGCCGGGGTTCCAGGCGATGATCCGGCCTTCCAGGTCTTGCACCGTGATGGCGTCGCTCGCATCGTGCACCACCACCGCCAGCCGGAGCTGCTCGTGGGCGGCGTGCAGGGCTTCGCGAGTCAACACCATTTCCGTGATGTCGAAAAACGAGATCACCGCGCCCTCGATCACGTTGTCGAGCGTGCGGTAGGGCAGGATGCGCATGGTGAACCACTTGCCCTCGCGGGTTTGCACTTCGCGCTCGACGGCCACCAGCGTTTTGAGCACGGCCTGCACGTCCGCCACCAGCCGGTCGTAGCCGAGCAGATTGGAAACGATGTGGCTCAAGGGCCGCCCGATGTCGCTGAGGATCAGGTTGGTGATCTCGCCAGCGGCGGGGGTGAAGCGCAGGATGCGCAGTTGGTGGTCCACGAACACGGTGCCGATGCCGGTGCCGGCCAGCAGGTTGTTCATGTCGTTGTTCGCCCGCGACAGGTCCACCACCTTGAGTTGCAGCTCGGCGTTGACCGTGGCCAGCTCCTCGTTGATCGACTGCAGCTCTTCCTTGGAGGTTTCCAGCTCCTCGTTGGTGGATTGGAGCTCCTCGTTCACCGACTGCATCTCCTCGTTGGCGGATTTGAGCTCCTCGTTGGCGGATTTGAGCTCCTCGCTGGAGGACTCCAGTTCCTCGTGGGTGCTTTGAAGATATTCCTCCTTGGCCCGCAATTCCTGCTGGAGCGCGGCGATTTGCGCCATGGCATCCGTCGGCGTGCCGCCCGCGCTGGCGGGTGGCGGCACCAGCTCCGGGTCGGGCGGCGGCATTTCCTCCAGGATGACCAAATAAAGCGGCACCTCCGTCAGCCGCTCCGTCACCGGGCGGATGGTCAGGTTGACCAAGGTGAAATGGCCGTTGGTTTTGACGTTCAGGCCTTGGCGGCGCACGACCTCATGGGTGCTTGCGGCTTTGTGCAAGGCCACGGTCAAGGCGGGCAGCAGGCCTTCGCGGGCCATTTTCAGGATGTTGTTGACGCCCGCCTCGCCTTGGGCCGGCTCCAGATACATCCCGGAGCGGCCGTGCAGGTAGAGGATGTCGCCACGGCTGTTGACGAGCGCGCCGGCCGGGGCGATTTCCTGCAACAGCAGCTCCTCGGTCACCTCGCGCAAAGGGGGCTTCTTGGGAGCTTCCTTCTTGCTTGCCACCTTGGGCGGCAGTGGCTCCATCTCGGTCTTGGCCTGCAAAAACTTGCCCAAGGCCCGCCGCTGGCCGGCGACCGTCTCTTCCTTGCGCTGGAACAGCTTCGCCTTGCGGTCCACCATGGAGAACAACTCGCTGAACTCACCCACGCCTTCGGAGGTGCCGAGGAACAGCCTGCCGCCCGGATTCAGCGCGTAGTGGAACAGCGGGATGAGCCGTTTCTGCAACTCCGCGCCCAGGTAAATCAGCAGGTTCCGGCAGCTGATCAGGTCGAGCTTGGAAAACGGCGGATCCTTGATCACATCCTGCTCGGAAAAAACCAGCAGGTCGCGGATGCTCTTGTGAACGCGGTAAGCACCGCCATCCGCCTCCGCCGTGAAAAAGCGCGCCAGCCGCTCCGGCGTCATGTCGGCGGCAATACTCGCCGGATAAAGGCCGGTGCGCGCCACGGCGATCGCCCGGTCGTCGATGTCGGTGGCGAAGAGCTGCACGGTGTAGCTTTGCTTGAGCTGCTCGATCCGCTCCTGCAGCAGGATGGCAATGGAGTAGGCCTCCTCGCCCGTCGAGCAGCCTGCCGACCAGACGCGGATCACTCCGCCCACCGGCTTATCCTCAAACAGCTTCGGGATGATTTCCTCCTCCAGCACCTTGAAGGCATCGGGATCGCGGAAAAAATTCGTCACCCCGATGAGCAGGTCGCGAAACAGCGCCTCCACCTCCGGCCGGTTCTGCTGCAAATACTTGACGTATTCGTCCACTGAGCCGATCTGATGGACGGCCATCCGCCGCTCGATCCGGCGGTGGATGGTGCTCGGCTTGTAGAGGGAAAAGTCGTGGCCGGTCTGGGCGCGCAGCAGGACGAAGATTTTTTTCAGGGCATTCTCGGTCTTGGGTAGCGAGGTGTCCGGGAGCCGCGGCAGTTTGCCGAAGGCGTGCGTGGCGTAGGCGATGAGCTGGGCGGCCATCTCCGCCGGCGGTAGCTCGTAATCCACCAGCCCGGTGGCGATCGCGCTGCGCGGCATCCCGTCAAACTCGGTGGACTCGGGCTTCTGAACCATCACCATGCCGCCCTCGCCCTTGATCGCCCGCGCCCCGAAGGTGCCGTCACTGCCAGTGCCGGAGAGCACGATGCCGATCGCCCGCTCGCGCTGATCCTGAGCCAGCGAGCGAAAGAAAAAGTCGATCGGCATGCGCAGCCCGCGCGGCTCGGAAGGTGGCAGCAACTGCAGCGAGCCATTCAAGAACGCCATGTCATGGCCCGGTGGGATGATGTAAGTGCAGTTCGGCCGCACCACCATCCCGTCCTCCACCTCGAATACCTGCATCCGGGTGTAGCGCCGGATCAGTTCGGTCAGGATGCTCTTGTGGTCCGGGGCCAGGTGCTGCACCAGCACGAAGGCCATCCCCGGCTCGGTCTTGGCCGGCATCCCGGCGAAAAACGCCTCAAACGCCGCCAGCCCACCCGCCGAGGCACCGATGCCGACGATGGGGAAGCCCTCATGCGATCCCTCGCTTGTCGCTGGCGCTGTCTCTGGTTTCCGATTCCCGTTCCCTGTTGTTTTCCGTTTCATGTTGTGACCTACCCTTTGAAAATCGGATTCGCCGAGTACTATCAAGATTCCCCGCTTTCCCAAGGGCAAAATCACCGGGTGGGTACCTACCGTTCTCAGACCCGCACTCGGAGCCCTCGTTCAATCTCCTCCCGCTGACGCCATCGCGGAACTTGCAAAATTCAATTCCGGAGAAATATATTGCCGTGCCATCGCCGTAAACCCGCTCCAACCTCGCAACCGACCCATGCTGCTCCGCTCCCTCGGCCTCGCGCTGACCCTTGCCAGCACCTGCCGCGCCGAAATCGACTTCGCACACCAAGTCGTGCCCATCCTGCGCGAAAACTGCGCAAAGTGCCACATGGAGAACAACCACAAGGGCGCTTTCTCGATGAACACCCGCGAGTCGCTCCTCGAAGGATCCGAAAACGGGCCCGTCCTCACACCCGGCAAGGCGGATGAAAGCCTGATGCTCGAAGTGCTGCTGTCCGACGACAAGTCCGACCGGATGCCCCCGAAAGGCGCCCGCGTCCCGGCCGACCAGATCGAAATCCTCCGCCAGTGGATCAACCAAGGCGTAAAATGGGAACCCGGCTTCACCTTCGGCAAGGACGCCTACGAGCCCCCACTCAAGCCCCGCCGACCGACCCTCCCGCCCGTCGCCGATGGCCGCGACCACCCGGTTGACCGGATCATCGACCAGCAACTCGCCTCGACCAAGATCACGCACCCGCCGGCCCTCGACGACGCCTCGTTCCTCCGCCGCGCCTCGCTCGACCTCACCGGCCTGCTGCCGTCCCCCGAGGCCATCCTCGCCTTCACCGCCGATAAGACTCCGGACAAGCGCGCTAAAAAAATCGCCGCCCTGTTGGCCGACGACACCGCCTACGCCGACCACTGGATCAGCTTTTGGAACGACCTGCTGCGCAACGACTACCAAGGCACCGGCTACATCGACGGCGGCCGCACCCAGATCACCGGCTGGCTCTATCAGGCATTGCGCGACAACCTGCCCTACGACCGCTTCGCCCGCGAGTTGCTCGCACCGCCCGGCAAGGAATCCGCCGGCTTCATCAACGGCATCCAGTGGCGCGGCAGCGTCAACGCCTCGCAAACCCGCGAGGTCCAGTTCTCCCAGTCGATCTCCCAGACCTTCCTCGGCCTCAACATGAAATGCGCCTCGTGCCACGACTCGTTCGTGGACCGTTGGAAACTCGACGAAGCCTACAACCTCGCCGCCATCTTCGCGGAAAAACCGCTGGAAATCGCCCGCTGTGACGTCCCCACCGGCCGCTTCGCCAAGCCCGCCTGGATCTTCCCGGAAC
>JAIFNK010000216.1 GCA_020047775.1 Akkermansia sp.
CGGTCACTTCACCACCACCCATCGTCCGGAGCAGCGGGAAAAAATCCGTTTCGTAAACTCGGCGGGAAAACTCAAAAACCAACTGCACCGTGCCGTGCCGGGACTGGCGGGCGAGGCGGTGGCCGGCTTGTTCGCCCTACGCACCGCCGATCCGGACCAAGTGCTCGCCCACTCCGGCGGGCGCGATGTGGTGGAGGCCTTGGAAAGCGTGCTGCCCTATCAACTCACGGAAACCCGCGAGGTCCTGCGCGCTCACGGCAACATGAGCAGTCCCTCGGTCCTCTTCGCCCTCGAAAAACGCTTGGCGGACAACCACCCCGCGGACCAACGACTGTGGCTCACCGCCTTCGGCGCGGGCTTCGCCGCGCATGCCTGCGAACTCTGGCGATAGATCGCTGCCGCCAGTCGGGTCGGTCCGTGTGCAGCGGTTTTTTTGTGGGGTAATGGTAATCCACCCCGGTCGTGCGGGGTTAAAAATACCATGCGAAACCGGTGGCCACTTTGAACTCGAAGGCTTCGGAAGAGAGCGGAACCTCGGTGCCAAAGGACCAGGCGGATTTCCTGTGAGGCGTCATTGAACCTGACTGCGAGGCCACGGCAAGCCAAAGGACGGATGCGGACCATCCGACCATGGTCTCATTCACTCAGCCCGGGGGAGCGGCAGCGAGAAGGTGAACTCGGCACCGCCGGCTTCGTGGTTGGCGGCCTTCAGGGTGCCGCCGTGGGCTTGGGCGATCCGCCGGCAGATGGCCAACCCCATGCCGAGTCCGTCGCGGCGGGTGGTGTGAAAAGGTTCGAAAATCCGGTCGAGGTGCTGCGGCGGAATGCCGTGGCCGTGGTCGCGGACGCGCAGGTGAACCATGCCATCGCTGGCGCGGGTCTGGACGATAATGCGGCGGCAGTCCGGCGGGGTATCGATCATGGCATGGCTGGCATTGGAGATGAGATTGGCGAGAAGCTGTTGGATTTGCACGCTGGCCAGCTTGATCCGTGCGGGGACGCGGCCGGCATCCAACACCAGCCGGACTCCTTCGCTGGCCGGATCATTGGAGAAAAGCGCGCATGCCTTGGCCACCAATTCGTTCAGACAGTGGAAATCACGATGGACCGGCTTGTCGCCGAGCATTTCCCTGAGGTT
Source organism: Akkermansia sp. (assembly GCA_020047775.1). Classification (GTDB taxonomy): domain Bacteria; phylum Verrucomicrobiota; class Verrucomicrobiia; order Verrucomicrobiales; family Akkermansiaceae; genus Luteolibacter. The sequence continues at coordinate 1,139 of JAIFNK010000216.1, forward strand.
GCGAATCACCTCGGCGGCGCGTTTATCGGCACGGATGACATCATCGAGGATGGCGAGGATTTCCCCCGTCTCCAGCTCCGGGCGGGTGACAAAACCCGACGAGATTTCCGTCAGCAGTCGCTGTAACCTCAGGGCGGACGCGAGCCTGCGCTGCGCCGTGCCGCGGCCGGCGGTTTCAGGCAACGGGATTTCCTGGGCGGGGTTCATCGAGTCGGCGGGTCCGGGTGGCGATGAGGAACATTGCCGGCGGCATCCACCCATCGCATCAAATCCGGCACCGAAGCCACACCGGCTTTTTTCATCACCCGTCCGCGGTGGATTTTCACGGTTTTTTCGGAGATTCCGAGGTCGGCGGCGATTTGTTTGTTAAGCATCCCGGCGATCACCCGCTGCATGACCTCGGTTTCGCGGGCGGTGAGTGAGCGCAGTCGCGCGCGGGCGCTCTCCTGAGTGGCATTGTTGCGACCGTGCCTGCGCGCCCGGTCGAGTGCCTGTTGGACTGCGGCAAGCAGGACTTCATCGTCCACCGGCTTGAGCAGGAAATCGGTGGCACCCGCCTTCATGCCCTTGGCGCACATCGGCACATCGCCATGGCCAGTGAGGAAAACGATCTCCTCACAACGGCCGGCCAGAGCTTGTTGCAGGCCGAAGCCGTCCATTTCCGGCAAGCTCACATCGAGGACCAGGCAAACGGGTCCGGCATGCGTCCGGCGGGCGAGGTATGCTGCGGCGGATGCGTAGAGTCTCCACGGTGAAGCGCGCGGAACGCAGCAGACGCTCCAGGCAATTCCGGACGGACTCTTCGTCATCCACCACGCAAACCAGTGCGTCGGGATGCATCGGCACGATGGCAGTGGAAACTGCGTGAAAATCTGAAATCATCGCGTTTGAGGGGAGGTAAGGATGATTTCTTACCAAGCAGGTGCGGTCAAGCTCCCATGCGGCGTGGCAGAGTCGGCCGCCGGTCTTCCCTTCGCCCGGTCCTAATGCCGGCTTTCCTTGAAGCGGGCTTGAAGATGATTGACGACGGAAAACAACACGCCGGTGCTCCAGCCGAACATCAGGATGCCGGTCACCGCCTCGACCGCGCCGAGGATGCGCCAGCTTCCGGGCGGGACCACGTCGCCGTAGCCCACGGTGGAATAACTGGTAGCGGAATAGTAGAACGAGGTGGCAAAGTCGGAGAAGCAGCCGTTCCATTGATAACAGGCCGCCCACACCAGGATTTGGAGGATGTGCAGCACGAGCAACCCATACACCACCCGGATCAGGATCCAGAACATCGCGGGCAGGCTGAAATGGTGCCCGTGGTGCGGCGCGGTGCGGCCGAGCCAGCGCAGGCCGAGGATCATTCCCGCGCCGTGGATCGCGACGCACGCGGAGACAAGCAGGAAGAGCAGCAGGAGCAGCTTGAACATCGCAGTCCCGGGTGGGCGGTTACTTCCAGCCGCCACCGAGCGCGCGATAGGCCTGGACGACCGCGCGCAGGCGGTTGCTGCGGGCGTCTGCCAGATCGAGCTCGGCGGTGAAGAGTTCGCGCTCGGCGTCGAGCACTTCGAGATAGCTGGAGGCACCGCCTTGGAATCGGTCGAGCGCGATGGTGGAAACGCTTTTCTGGGAGGTCACCAACTTGGTTTGTTCCGCGATGATCTCGCCGGTTTTCTGGTAGGCGATCAGCGCGTCGGAGGTTTCGCGGAAGGCCTGCTGCACGGCTTTTTGATAGGAACTGAGCGCGATCTTGGCGCGGGCCTGGGCCTCCTTGACGCGGAATCCGGAGCGCCCGGCGTCGAAGATCGGGCCGGTGAGCTGCGGGCCGATGGAGTAGGCAGCCGAGCCGCCCTGGAGGAGTTTTCCCAGGTCGCCGCTGATCACGCCGCCCTGGCCGGTGAGCGAGAGACTGGGGAAACGCAGGGCTTCGGCCACGCCGATGTCGGCGGTGGCCGCTTGGAACGACTGGTCGGCGGCGGAAATGTCCGGACGGCGCGCCATCAGCGAGGAAGGCAAGCCACCGGCAATGCGGAAGGCGGCGTCGAGCCGGTCGAGGCTGCCGCCGCGGATGACGTTGCCGGGGTATTCGCCGAGCAGGGACCGGATTTCGTTTTCCTTTTCGGCAATCGCCCGCTCGGTGGTGGGGATCAAAATCTGTGCCTGGGAGAGCAAGGCCTCGGCCTGGCCGACTTCCAGATCGGAGCTGACACCACCGTCTCTGCGGGCACGCACCAGATCGAACGATCCCTTGCGGCTTTCGACCGTGCGGCGGGCGATGGCGAGGCGTTCGTCGAGATTCTGGAGGTCGATGTAGCTGGTGGCGACGGTGGCGATGAGCGAGGTCTGGACCGCGTCGCGTTGGAATTCGGACTCCAACAGCCGGGTGCGGGCCGCTTGGTTGTCGCGGGCGATACCGCCCCAGAGATCGAGCTCCCAGCTGAGGAAGCCGGTGAGATTGTAGGATTCGGAGTTGCGGCCGCCGGAGGATGAGCCGTTGCCGGCATTCCGCGAACGGCCTTCGCCGGTGGCGGCGGCGTTGCCATCGAGCGAGGGGAACCAGTTGGCGCGGGCAGTGGCGGCACGGGCGCGGGCTTCCTCGATGCGATAGGTGGCGGCGACGAGGTCCGGGTTGTTTTTGAGGGCGCGGACGATGAGGTTCCTCAAGGTGGAGTCGGAGAACACCTTGCGCCACGATTTGTCGCCGAAGGACGCGCCGTGGGGAGCGGTGTCGCTGCGGAAGGAGGCGGGGATTTTCAGATCGGGGGTGCCGGGGTCCGGGCCGAGCATGCAGGAGCTCAGGAAGATCGAGCAGGTAACAAAAGTTAGAGGTCTGACAGCGGTTCGCATCTTGACGGAAATAGGTAGTGGTGTGATCCGGGATTATCAATCCCGGATGTCGTCCGCACGGCGATGATCGGAGCCTCGGGAGGTTGACGAATGCCCCCCGGGCATCAAGCGGATTTTTCCTGTGAGAATCCGTGATGCCCGCAGGAGTGACGGAAACCCCGTGTTTCGGGTGAATTTCGGAGCAGTGGGACCAAGGTCGTAGTTGACACCCAAAGCGGTGTTCTTTAGTTCAAAGGTTGTCAGTTACGAGCATCCACCGGCTCGTGCGCTCGTTTTGGCGCGCTGTCAGTTGTTTTTTCCAAACACGATTTCTCCAATCCCCGAACCGAGCGAAATTCCAATTTGAAAACGATTTCCCGCAAATCATCAGTTGTGGCAGGACGATCCACCGATGCCCTTGTGGGGGCGGCGTTACTGGTGAGTCTCTGCCTATGTGCCTGCAAGAAACCCGAGGTCGTGGCTCCACCTCCGCCGGTGGTCGAGGTGATGGAAATCACCACGTCCGAAGTCAGGCTTTCCTCGACGCTCATCGGCCAGCTGGATTCGCCTCAAAACGTCGAGGTCCGCGCGCGGGTCGAGGGATTCGTGGACAGGATGCCATTCACCGAAGGCGTGGAAGTGAAGCAGGGGGAAATCCTGTTCGAGCTGGATAAGAAGCCGTTTCTCGAAAAACTGGCCGCCGCCACGGGGGCCCTGGGCGAGGCGAAGGCCGCTCTCAACAAGTATCAGAAGGACGTGGACCGGCTCACGCCGCTTGTGGAACGCAAGGCGATTCCCCAGCAGGATCTGGACAACGCCCGAGCCTCGGTGGACGTCGGTGAAGCGGGTGTCATCACGGCCCAGGCCAGGGTGGAGTCCGCCCAGATCGATCTCGGTTACTGCGAGGTGAAGGCTCCCATCACCGGCCTCATCGGAGCCACGCAGGTGGCCATCGGCGAGTTGGTAGGCAAGGGCGAGCCCACCTTGTTAGCCACCATTTCCACGCTCGATCCCATCTGGTTCTACTGCAATGTCAGCGAGGTGGATTACATCAAGGCGGAGGCCAAAAGCCGCGACCTTGGCAGGGACATCGCCAGCCTGCCGCTCACCCTGATCCTCTCCGACGGGG
>JAIFNK010000070.1 GCA_020047775.1 Akkermansia sp.
CCGTGGCGCACGGGTGATCCGGTTGAGGCGGTGATCCGGTTTTTCAAAATCACCCACATCCACCTGGAGCGTGCTTGGAAGAGTTACGGCGCGCGTCATCCTGATAGGAGTTCCCCATGATCGCAAAGCTCTTCCCGGTCCTGCTGGCGATCCTTTTTGCCGGCCCCCTTTTCGCGCAAGGTTCGGCGGAATTTCATCCGGCGATGCGGAAGGCCTTTGAATACGGGCCGCGTCCTTCACGGCCGGTCTTCGATCCGGGCGAGTTTCTGAATCCGGAGGAGGCGAAGGCGATTTCCGATCCACTTGAGGCGTATTTCACCAAGGAGGGAATTGATGTCATCGTCGTGGTGTTGGCGGATTTGGGCAAGGCCCCGCCGGAACACGTGGCGCGGTCGTTCGCCACCGCCTGGTGCGTCTCGTCGATGCATTGCGTGGTGCTGCACGTGCCCGGTCGGGACGGCAGTCCGTGGATCGTCGCCGGTGGGAAGCTCGCCGAGCACTTCGATCCGGCGCAAGTCCAACAGGCCGTCGAGGATGCCCGGCACCGGGCGGCGTCTGAAGCCAAGGACCCGGATAAAGTGAAGGCCGCCGCCACCGAAGCCGCCGAACTTCTCCGCCAGTGGATGGCAAACGCGTTGAATCGCAGCGAAATGATCCAAGTCGAGAGCGCCCGGAGGCGGTTGGAGTTGGATACCAAGTCGCGCCAATGGAAGATTGCCACAATGATCGTCGTCGTTTCGGCGGTTCCCGTCCTGGCCGGGATTTGGCTGCTCGTCATTTTTCTCCGCAGGCGGGGTCCCCGATATTTCCCGACTCTCGCCTATCAGTCACGTCTCGGTGCTCCTTATTCGGGGGGGGGGCGTGCTGTCGTGGATCTCGGACCACCCCCTCATTGATTTTCCCCATGATCAGCCGGACTCTCATGGTTCCGCTTCTAACGGCGGTGGAGTGCGGAAACCGCATTTTCTGTCAGTCCAAGCATTGCCGGGGTGGGACCGACCCCTTCCGGCTTCAAGGTGCGTGATCAATCGCTTCCAAAACCTTCACCGCCTGCCACGCCGCCTCGACGTGGTGGACCCGGAAAATTTCCGCGCCGCGGAGCATGCAGGCGCTGATGCAGGCGATGGTTCCTGCATCGCGGTTCGTTGGATCGGGTAGATCCAGGACTTCTCCGATGACGGATTTTCGCGAGATCGGCACAAGGATCGGACGCCCGAATCTCCGCAAACGCCCGAGGTTCCGAAACGCTGTTAGGTTGTCATCCCGTTGCTTGGCGAAATCGATGCCGGGATCGAGAATGATGGAATCGGCGTCCAGTCCGGCGGCCTGTGCCAGTCGCAGCTTGTCTTCGAAAAACCGCTCCATCGCCCCCATCACGTCGTCCCACTGCTGGTGAAGATGGGGGGTTTTCGGCTCGCCCACGCTGTGCATGATTAACAAGGCGGCGCCATGCAGGGCGCAGGCTTTCGCATTCCGGTCATCCGGCAGCGCCCCCATGTCATTGATGATTTCCACCTTTCCCATCCGTAAAACGCCTTCAACCACTTGGGGGCGCCAAGTGTTAGCCGACAAGACCGGAGGCCAGATTTGCGCTTCGTCACGGGCCTCGACCTCGGTCCAGACATCTTCCCAGCGCTCGATGAATCCCGCGAAACGCCGCAATTCCTCCTCCACGGGCACCGCTGTCCGGTTCGTTCGCGCACTCTCGGCTCCCACGTCGATCACGTCCGCGCCCGCCGCCACCTGGCTGCGGGCCAGCTCGACGGCTTTCTCGAAATCCAGCGTGCCGTCGCCGGAAAACGAGTCGTCGTTCACATTCACGATGCCCATCACCAGCGGACGCCAGGGGAATTCGATGATCCGTCGTGGAAGCTTCAATCGCATTCCCGAGATTTCCCCGGAATCCGGAAACTGAAAACTAGAAACTCATCCCGCTTGCCCCGGGCCGCTCGCTATCTACCCTGTCGCCATGTCATCCACCTTCGGCCAGGTTTTCCGCATCCACACTTTCGGCGAGTCGCACGGTGGCGGTGTCGGCGTCGTCATCGACGGTTGCCCGCCTCGCATCCCGGTTTCCCTGGAGCAAATCCAGCACGAGCTCGACCGCCGCCGCCCAGGGCAGTCGGAAATCGTCACCCCGCGCAAGGAGGCGGATACCGCTGAAATCCTTTCCGGCCTGCAAGACGGCGTCACTCTTGGTTGTCCGATCGCCATCCTCGTCCGCAATACCGACCAGCGCCCCGGTGCCTATGATGAAATGGCCGCGAAATACCGCCCCAGCCACGCCGACTACACCTACGATGCGAAATACGGCATCCGCTCAGCCTCCGGCGGCGGTCGCGCCTCGGCCCGCGAGACCATCGGCCGCGTCGCCGCCGCCGCCGTCGCCAGGCAGGTGCTCGATCAATTTCACCCCGGCATCGAAATCCTGGCTTGGGTGAAATCCATCCAGGAACTCAACGCCGACGTCGATCCGGCGACCGTCACCGCCGCCGACATCGAGTCCAACATCGTCCGCACCGGTGATTCCGCGATGGTGGAAACCATGATCGCCCGCATCAAGGCCATCCGAGCGGACGGAAATTCCGTCGGCGGCGTGATCGAGTGCGTCATCCGCAACTGCCCGCCCGGACTCGGCGAGCCGATCTTCGACAAGCTCGAAGCGGACCTCGCCAAAGCCATGCTCTCCATCCCCGCCACCAAGGGCTTCGAGATCGGCTCCGGGTTCGCCGGCACCCTGCTCACCGGCCGCGAGCACAACGACCCGTTCCGCATGATCGATGGCCAGGTCCGCACCACCAGCAACCGCTCCGGCGGCGTGCAAGGCGGCATTTCCAATGGCGAAACCATCATTTTCCGCGTCGCCTTCAAGCCCACCGCCACCATCATGAGCAACCAGGAAACCGTCACCGCCGGCGGCGAAAACACCGAGTTGCAAGGCAAGGGCCGCCACGATGCCTGCGTGCTTCCCCGCGCCGTGCCCATTGTCGAGGCCATGGCCACGCTGGTTCTGACCGATCATTTGCTGCGGCAAAAAAGTCTGGGTCGTTGATCGCGCAAGAAGGATGGAAAATGCCGGATTCCCGACTCATGGGGAAAAACGGCGGCTTGCTTTTCACCCCGCTCTGAGGCTTGCTAGTGGCATGCCCGGAGCCAAAGAAAGCAAAATTTCCATCAAAAAGGAGGCTGCCAAGTTAGTGCGCCAGTTGCCCGAGTCCGCCAGTTGGGACGACCTGATGTACGAAATCCTCGTGCGCCAGAAAATTGAATCTGGCCTTGGCGATCTTCAGACTGGACGCAAACACACCCATGCGGCCATTCGCAAGGAGTTCGGTCTGGCATGAAGATCGTTTGGTCCACTCAGGCGCGTCGCGATCTGCGAGCCATCCGTGATTTTATTTCACGCGATTCCGAGCATTATGGCCGCTTGCAAATCGATCGCCTGATCACACGTGTTGAGCGCGCCTCTGAGAGTCCGTCCACAGGGCATCCTGTCCATGAATTCAGCGAGTCCGGCCTGAGAGAGGTCCATGAGGGCGGATATCGCATCATCTATGGGATTCAAGGTGAGGAGTTTCAAGTCGTGACGATTGTCCACATGAAGCAGCAAATCACTCGTCGCCGGCTCCGTTAATCGCCAGAAATCTCCACATTCGCATTTCCTCTTGTCCCTCGACTCCATCCCACAACCCAGCCTCGGCACCGCCGCGCTCATCATCTTCGCGCTGTGCGCCGGATTCGTCCTGCTGCGCGGGATCGCGCGAATGATCATCGGCACCGCCGTGCTCGGACTCAGCGCGTGGATCGGCTTTCGCGTCTGGCAGATTGCCCCGACCCTCTCGGTCGATTGGACCGGCAAGTCCCTCGCCTGGATCACCAACGGCCTGCCCGTCGTCGCCTTCCTGGTGTCATTTCTCGTCATCCGCCTGATCGCCAATGCCGTGGTCCGTCCATTTCAAGAACCTGCGGGAAATTCGATGCCCCGCACGCTCGTGAGCACCGTCTTCCGGTTGGTTTTCGCTCTCGTTCCCACCACGTTGGTCTGCGTCATTGTCGCGATCATCGCCCATCACACCGCCGCAGTCGCCGATGTCCGCGCGTCCTCGGTGAAAACCGGCGAACCCACCCAAACCGCCCCGGACAGCTTCAGCCAGCGCCTCAGATCCGCCGTTGAGGCGACACTTCTCGAAAAATGGCTACAAGCCATGGATCCGCTCACCGACTCATCGCGCCTGACCCTCGCGAAACTCATCGCCGCCCAATCCGGATCCCCGCTGGAACCTGTCATCAACCCGCAAACCGGCGAACCCATCCCGCGCGCCATCATCGTCGATGACCCGGCGCTCCAAAAACTTGCCCGCGAGGGGAAATTCGACACACTCCTGCGCCATCCAATGCTCACCAAGGCTCTCGCCGATCCGAAACTCCAACAACTCCTCCGCGATCTTAGCCTTTGAGACGTTCCTTCTCTCAACTTACCACTCTCAACATCTTCCCATGTCCTACCTCGTCACCATCGGCCTCGAAGTCCACTGCCAGGTCAAAACGCACACCAAGATGTTCTGCGCCTGCCGCACCTCCTTCGGCGACACGCCGAACACGAACACCTGCCCCGTCTGCCTCGGCCTGCCCGGCGCGCTGCCCGTGCTCAACCGCGAGGCCATCGAAAAAACCCTGCTCACCGGCCTCATGCTCGACTGCGGGTCGCCGGAAATCTCCAAGTGGGACCGGAAAAACTATTTCTATCCGGACATGCCGAAGAACTATCAGACCACGCAGATGGATCTTCCCCTCTGCATCGGTGGCGGCGTCCCGCTTTACGAACATTGTTACCCGACCGACGCCCGCAAGAGCATCGCCAACCCCGACAAAAAAGTCCGACTCAACCGCATCCACTTGGAAGAAGACGTCGCGAAATCCACCCACCTCGGGAACTCGTCGCTCATCGACTTCAACCGCGCCGGCACGCCGCTGATGGAAATCGTCACCGAGGCCGACCTCGAATCCGGCGAGGAAGCCTTCGCCTACGTCCGCTCGCTCCAGATGATCCTCCATCAAGGCGGCGTCTCCGATGCC
>JAIFNK010000272.1 GCA_020047775.1 Akkermansia sp.
TTGTGGCTGTCACCGATGGCGAAGCAGCGGGCGGCGGTCAGGCCGAAGTGGCTGGCGACCTGGCTCAGGCTGCTGCCTTTTTGAAAATCCCGGTGGCCGAAGCGCAGATAGATCGAGTTTCGCTGCCAGGCGAGGTGCGGTTCGGCGGCGACGAGCGGCTCGATGCGGTCGATGATCCATTCCATTTCCTCTTCGGTCTGGGAAATGACGCCGGCAGGTTCGCCGTCCATCTCCATCCACTGGGCGCCGGTGTGGGTTTCGATTTCGTGGCGGATGTGGAGCAGCAGCTTGCGGAGGTGTTTGAAGAGCGCGTGGATTTCCTTTTCGCAGCGGCTGTTCCAGGTGGCGTGGGGGAGCCAGCGGCCGGATTGGTCGGGGAAATAGATTTCGCGTTCGCGGGCGACCACCCAGTCCGGGATGAACGGGAAGCGGCTTTCGACGAATCCCTCCATCGAATGGAGCAGGGAGCGGCCGGTGTTCACGCCCCAGAGCACGCCTTGTTCTTCGCGCAACTTCCGAATGACGTCGAAGAACTCAACCGGCACCGGCGGGCTGCTCGCGGAGTGGTGCAGCGTGCCGTCGAAATCAAACGAGAGGATCGCGGATGGTTTGGCTGGAAGGGGAAGTGGGGACATGGAAGAGAACTTGGCGACCGGTGATCGCCACTACAGTAGCAGCGCGATTTGCTCGCCCGGGCCGTGCACGCCCTCGATGAGGATGCCCTCGACGTCGGCGGTCTTGGACGGGCCGGTGCACCAAATGATGTTAGAGCTGTCACCGAAGGCGGCGATGGCGTCCGGGATGGTGCGGTGGACTTCCGAGCGATCGAGCACGGCGACGTGGACCCACGGCGAAAGCGCGGCGAGGCGGCTGGACGTGCGGTCGTCGTCGATGATGACGGTGCCGGACTCCGCGATGGCACCGGTGGCGCGGGTAATGCCGAACTGATAGTCGTCGTAGCGGTCGCGGTGATACTCGGTCTCGACGGTGAGCCCTGCGCCGGCGAGCTGGCTGCCGATGGCGTCATAGAGCGCGGGATCGCAGTAGCCATGGAGCTGTTTGGTTTCCTTGAGGAAATCGACGAGCTCGCCGACGGAAGTCATCGTCTTGCCGTTCACGTATTTGAAATTCCGCGAAAAGATTTCCCACAGGTCGCTGCCTTCCAGCTTCGGCAGCGAGTGGACGAGCGACATGTCGTAGTCCGGGTAGGCGGCTTTGGTTTTCAAAGCGGCGTTGGCGGATTCGATTTTGGCGAAGATGGCGTCTCTCATGATGAATATAGGTCTTATGGGTCCAATAGGACCTATGATTGAACCGCTACCGCGAGGGCTTGGTCGAGATCGGCGAGGATGTCGTCGATGTGCTCGATGCCGACGGAGAGGCGGATGAGCTCCGGCGGAATGCCGGCGGCAAGCAGTTGCTCCTGGCTGAGCTGCGAGTGGGTGGTCGTCGCCGGGTGGATCGCGAGCGACTTGGCGTCGCCGACGTTGGCGAGGTGTTTGAAGAGCTTGAGGGAATCGATGAACTTCGTGCCGGCGGAGGCCCCGCCCTTGATACCGAAGACCACCATCGAGCCGCCCTTGCCGCGGAGATATTTGTCGTTGAGCGCGGCCTGGCTGTCACCGGGCAGGCCGGGGAAGCGGACCCACTCGACGGCGGGGTGGGCTTGCAGGTGCTTGGCGACGGCGAGCGAATTTTCGCAATGACGCTCCATCCGGAGTGGCAGGGTTTCGATGCCTTGTAGTGACTGCCAGGCATTGTCGGGCGAGAGGCAGGCGCCGAGGTTGCGGAGCGGACCGGTGCGCATTTTCAGAATATAGGCGAGCGGAGCGAGTGGCGCCGGCAGGTCGTGGCCCCAGCGGAGTCCGTGATACGAGTCATCCGGTTCATCGAAAAGCGGATGCTTGCCGCCGGTCCAGTTGAATTTCCCGGAGTCGATGACGATGCCGCCGATGCTGGTGCCATGGCCGCCGAGCCACTTGGTGAGCGAGTGCACGACGATGTCCGCGCCGAACTCGATCGGCTTGGTTAGATAGGGCGTGGAGAAGGTGGAATCGACGATGAGCGGCAGGCCGTTCGCATGGGCGATTTTTGAAATCGCCCCGATGTCGGAGATTTCCAGCGACGGATTCGAGACGGACTCGCAGAACAGCGCGCGGGTCTTGCCGTCGATGGCGGCGGCGAAATTTTCCGGGTTGTTGGAATCCACGAAGCGGACCTCGATGCCGAGCGCGGGCAGGATGTTTTTGAACTGCGTGTAAGTGCCACCGTAGAGATTTCGGGCGGAAACGATGTTGTCGCCGGCTTGGGCGAGATTGATGATCGAGTAGAAAATCGCCGAGGTGCCGGAGGCGATGGCGAGACCGGCGGCACCGCCTTCGAGCGCCGCGACGCGCTGTTCGAGCACGTCGTGGGTGGGGTTCATCAGGCGGGTGTAGATGTTCCCGAGTTCGCGCAGGGCGAAGAGGTTGGCGGCGTGTTCGGTGTTTTTGAAAACGTAGGACGCGGTGCGATAGATCGGAACCGCGCAGGCCTGGGTGGTGGGGTCCGAGGAATAACCGGCGTGAAGGCAGAGGGTTTCGAGTTTCATGGCTTGTGAGTCGGTTTGTGGTTTTTCATCCATTTGCGGAAATCTCCGCCGTGGGAATCGGGAAGCGTGCGCTGGCCTAACCAATCTTGCAGCGGCTTGATCGGCGCGACCTGGATGGGCAGGTGGTTCATCGCCTTGGACATCGTCATCGCGGTGCGCCAGAGCGACGGCGAGGTGGCGAGTACGGCAAACGGCGACATCGGGATGGCGGCGGGCGAGTGGATGTGCGCGCGGTGCGCTTTGTCGCGAAGACGCAGCAGCAAGTCCGGGATCGGGATGTCCACCGGGCAGACTTCGTTGCAGGCACCGCAGAGGGATGAGGCCTTGGGAAGGTCGGCGAGTTCCGGGAAGCGGCTACCGAAAAGGATGGGTGATAGAACCGCGCCGACGGGGCCGCCGTAGGTGGAGCGGTAGGCGTGGCCGGACGCCTGCCGATAGACCGGGCAGACGTTCTGGCAGGCGCCGCAGCGGATGCAGCGGAGGATTTCCTTGCAGTTCGAGGCGAGCACGTCGGTGCGGCCGTTGTCCATGAAGACGACGTGCATGTGCTCGGGGCCGTCCGGTTGGTTGGCGGATTTCGGACCGTTGATGAACTCGGTGTAAACGGTGAGCTGCTGGCCGGTGGCGGAGCGGCCTAGCAGGTTCAGGAAAACCGCAAGATCCTTTTCCTGCGGGATGATTTTCTCGATGCCGACGAGCGCGATATGCACGCCGACGGGAGCCATGCCGAAGCGCGAGTTTCCCTCGTTGGTGATGAGCGCGAGGCGGCCGGTGTCGGCGCAGACGAAGTTCGCCCCGGTGATGCCGGCCTGGGCCTGCATGTATTTTTCGCGCAGATAGACGCGGGCGCGGCGGGTGATCGTTTCCGGATCGTCGTTGTAATCCGCGGCGATGCCCTCGCGCTGGAAAGTCCTGGCGATTTCCCGGCGGTTCTTGTGGATGATCGGCTTGACGATGTGTGACGGCTCGTCGCCGTCGAGCTGGATGATGAACTCACCGAGGTCGGACTCCAGGCACTCGACGCCGTTTTCGATGAGGAACGGATTGAGGTGGATTTCCTCGGCCGCCATCGACTTGGACTTGGTGAGCTGGGTGACGCCGTGGCCTTGCAAGATGGATAGAATCGTCTGCCGCGCATCCTCGTCGGTGGAGGCGAAATGCACATTCACGCCGCGGGACACCAGCGCCTGCTCGGCTTTAGCGAGATAATCGCCGAGGTGGTGGAGCGTGTGGTCCTTGATGGAAGCGGCGAGTTTCCGGATCGCGTCGGGATCCGGATAGTCCTTGTGGAGAACCTGATAGCGCTTGTTGGTGCCGGCTGCGGATCCGCTGATGACGGATTGCTGTTTCTCGTCAGAGATGTTCCGGGCGTAGTCGTCGATGAGTTGGGTGCCGATCATGGGAGTGTGTCGCGGAGGACTTGGATGGCGTGAAGGTGTTTGACGGGGCGGCCCTGGGTCTGGGCGAGGCCGCTGAGGTGCATGAGGCAGGACATGTCGATGCCGACGAGCAGGTCCGGCTGGATTTCGAGGATCCGGTCGAGCTTGAGGTTTCCCATCCGGCCGGAGATGTGCGGGAAGGTCACGGAAAACGTCCCGCCGAAGCCGCAGCATTGTTCGGCCTCGCCGAAGGGGACGACCTCCGCGTTTTCGATGGAGGCCAGCAGGGTGCGGACCGCCTCGCCGGTGCCGGTGCCGCGGGCGTGGCAGGACCGGTGGAAAGCCAGACGGGTGGGTTTGTCGAATTTCCCGGGCCAGGTTTTCACCCCGAGGCCGTTGTAAATGAAGTCCATGACTTCCCACGTGCGATTGGCGAGGGAGGTGATGGCGGGGTCCGGGTTTTCCTCGAATTGGAGGAGATTTCCGTGGAAATTCATCGCGGCACAGGAGCCGGACGGGACGATGACGGGAAGGTCACCGGCAAAGACGGAGGCGGTGTGGCGGGCGATCTTGCGCGAGGCGGGCCAGTCGCCGGAGTTGAAGGCCGGTTGGCCGCAGCAGGTCTGGTTTTCGGGGAATTCGACGGCGATGCCGAGGTGTTCGAGGACTTCGACGGTCGCCTTGGCGGTGTCGTCGTAAAAGGCGTCGCAAAGGCAGGTGCCCATGAGGAGCACGCGTTTGTTGAGAGGGCGGGCGATCGGATTGGCCATGGGAGATTCTTTCCCGAAGGCTACGACTTGGAACCGCCGCCGCAATCCGGAAAACGGGATTGTTCGGATTTTCGCCTGCTCATGCGCAAAATGCGCAACAACCGCGAGGATTTCCTGATGGGGAGGCCTGCACGTCGCCCCATTCATTCCGGCGATCCATTCCTGGTTGTTGGCGGGATCTCCGGATGGTTGCGGGGCTGTCAGTAATCAGCGAAACAAGCGCGGGTCCGGTCGGAATCGTTGGAACGGGCCGATCTGGATGTGTGGAAAATGCGAGTGGGCGGGATTGAGCAGATAGTTCCATTCGCCCGGCGT
>JAIFNK010000058.1 GCA_020047775.1 Akkermansia sp.
GTTGTTTTTCCACCGCGTCGATCAGCCAGTCCGGCGAGTGGCCGAAGAAGTAGGTGCCGAAGCCCATGGTGATATCGACGTATTCATTGCCGTCGATGTCCCGGATCTTCGCGTCCTTGCTGCCGGCAGATACGATCGGATAGACCATCTCCTTCCACAGGGACTTGAATCCGGAAACCGCGCGGGGATCGGCGTAGTGCGGGCGGTGCTCGGCGGTGTAGGCTTTGGAAGAAGGGGTCTTCGCGACGTAGCGGGCGATCAGGTCGGCCAGTGATTTCTGTTGGAGATCGGTGAGTCCGCCTTGTTCGCCCTTGTCGATGGGTTTGGAGGGACCGAAGCGGGTGTTGGTGTGCGCTGGGGAAGGGGGGGGGGGTGGCACGGGGCGTTCAGCGAGCACCACTTGAGGTTCACCGGAATTGTCGATCCAGTAGCTCTGCCGCTCGAACGGATAGGTCGGCAGATGGAGGCGGGCGCGTTTTTGATCCTTGAAGAAGCCGGTCCAGTCCAGCGCGGCTCCGCTTTTCCAAAGTTCGCCTGCGGCCGCGATCAGGTCAGTTAGATCGGTGGATGACGCGGGAAGGGTGGAAATCACCGGGGTGGTTCCGCGGTCGGGATGTTGGCGGGCGAAAGGTGCCAGCGCCTGTCCGGGGCCGACTTCGAGAAGGACGAGGTCTTTCTCCATGAACGCGGTGGTTAGAGCCTCGGTGAAACGGACGGTGTGCCGGAGTTGGCGTGCCCAGTAACCGGGATCTGCGAGGGTGGCGGCATCCATGGCTTTGCCCGTGCAGGTGGAAATCCATGGGATGCACGGCGCGTCGGCGGGGATCATCGAGGCGTCTTCGGTGAAGGCGGCGACGATGGGTTCCATCATCGCGGAGTGGAACGCATGCGAGGTTTTCAGCAGGCGGCAGCCGATTTCCCGTGCTTCGAGTTCCTTCTGATAGGCCGCAACCGCTTCATGGGAACCAGAAACCGTGCAAAGCTGCGGGCTGTTGATCGCGGCGAGATCGATCCCTTCCGGCAGTGTGAGCTGCTCCGCGCCGGCGCGGATGGCGAGCATGCCGCCGGCGGGAAGATCCTGCATCAGGCGGGCGCGGTTGGCGAGGAGTTGGAGCGCGTTTTCCAGCTTGAAAGTCCCGGCTAACACGGCGGCGACGTATTCGCCGATGCCGTGGCCGATGAGTAGCGACGGCTGGATGCCCCAGGACATCCACAGCTTCGCCAAGGCGTATTCGACGACGAAAATACACGGCTGGGTGAGCGCGGTGCGGTGGATGTCATGTCCGGCGGCTTCACGCTCGTGCTCGGAAGGATAGAGCGTGGCCCGCACGTCGTGGCGGATCAGCGGGACTAACAGCGAGGCGCATTCATCGACGGCGGCGCGGAAGGCGGGTTCGGAATCGTAAATCTCACGGCTCATTTCGACGTATTGCGAGCCCTGGCCGGGAAATAGAAATGCGACTCGTGGCGGGGTCGCTGGAGCAGTGGCGGATTTGCTCGATTCCCGGAGCTTTGTGATGGCCTCCGTGAGATCCGCCGCGACGACGGTGCGGCGGTGTTGGAATGCCCGGCGACCCGTGGCGAGTGTGTAGGAAACGTCCGCGAGACCGGGGCTTTTGATTTCCAGGTGATCCGCGAGACGTTGTGTCATCGCATCGAGTGCGGGGGTGGATTTCGCGGATAGCGTGAGGAGATGTTGTTTGCGGCCGGGCGTGGTGGGAAGCGGCAGCGGTGCCTCTTCCATGACGACGTGGGCGTTGGTGCCGCCGACTCCGAAGGCGCTGACTCCTGCCAGGCGGGGAGTTTCGCCGCGTTTCCAGTCGCGGTCCTCGCTGACCGGTGAAAACGGGCTGTTCGCGAAATCAATGCGCGGGTTCGGCGACTTGTAATGCAGCAACGCCGGGATCTTGTCGTGGCGGAATTGCTGGATCGTTTTAATCACACCGGTGACGCCGGCAGCGCAGTCGAGGTGGCCGATGTGGGTCTTGCCCGTGCCGATGGCGCAGAAGGAATTTTCCTCCGCTCCGCCTTCGCGGAAGGCCTTGGTGAGGGCGGCGATTTCAATCGGATCGCCTAACGGAGTCCCGGTGCCGTGTGCTTCGATGTAGGAGATTTCCGCTGGACTGACACCCGCCGAGGCCTGCGCGAGGGCGATGACATCCGCCTGCGCGTTGAGGCCCGGTGCGGCGAAGCCGATCTTGTCGGAGCCGTCGTTGTTGACGGCCCAGCCTTTGATTACGGCGAGAATCGGATCGCAGTCGGCGATGGCGTCGCTGAGCCGCTTGAGCAAAACGACGCCGCAACCGTGGCCGAAGACGGTTCCCGCAGCTTCGGCATCGAACGCCCGGCAGGTGCCGTCGGGCGAGACCATTCCTTCTTCCTGGAAGAGATAATCCCGCTGCTGGGGAAAGCTGATCGACACGCCGCCGGTGAGCGCCATGTCGCACTGATAGGTGAGCAGGGCGGTGGCGGCCTGGCAGATGGCGACGAGCGATGTCGAGCAGGCGGACTGGATCGTCATGCTCGGGCCGCGCAGGTTCAGCTTGTAGGAAACGCGGACGGGCAGGAAGTCCTTGTCATTGCCGAGCATGGTCTGGTATTCGGCGACCTGATAGTTCCTGGCCAGTTCCCGGCCTTTGCCGAGATTGTGGAGCAGGTAGGTATTGAGGCTGAGGCCGGCGTAGACGCCGATCATGCCGGGGTAGGCGGCGGGATCGTATCCCGCGTCTTCGAGCGCCTCCCACGAGCACTCCAGGAAAACGCGGTGCTGCGGGTCCATCAGCTCGGCCTCCTTCGGGTAGATCCCGAAAAACGAGGCGTCGAACTTGTCCGGGTCTTCGAGAATGCTGCGGGCTCCGACAAATTGCCGGCCATCCGCCCCGGTGTGGCCGGGAAAGTGGGTGATGCCGTCCTTGCCCGCCATCAGATTTTGCCAGAATTCATCGGGATTTTGTGCGCCGGGGAATCTGCCAGCCATGCCGATCACGGCAATGGATTCAGGTGCTTGGAGGTCTTCGTTCATCGGTTGTTGGAGTTGCGGAAGCGGGAAAAGCCGGTGTGCGCGAGGCGCGCCCGATCTTGTGCGCCCGTCTTAGCAACGACGGGGCCGGTTGGAGAGAGAAATTCCGCGATGGCAAGGGCGGTGGGAAGCGCGAAAATCTCGGTGAGCGGAAATTTACGCCCGACCATTTCCATGAGCCGGACGTGGATGATGGCGACGTGGATGGAGTTGCCGCCGAGATCAAAGAAATTTGCGGTGGCGTCGCTGACCGGTCGGCCGAGAACTTCGCTCCATAGGGCGAGAATCTTCGATTCCATGGAGCGCCCGAGGCCGGTTTTGACGGAGGGCGGGCTGGCTGGTCCGGCAAGGGCGAGCCGGTCGATTTTCCCGTTGGGAGTGAGCGCGAATTTTTTCACAAACCGGAACTCGCCGGGGACCATGTAGGCGGCCTTGCAGGTGTTGGCGGAGTGCCGCGACTTCCACCTCGCCTTGGATATGGGCGATCAACAGGTCGTCAGTGACGGTCACGATGGCTTCGCGCACGGCTTCGTGGCCGTTGAACGCGATCTCGATTTCTCCAAGTTCGATGCGGAATCCGTTCACTTTGACCTGGTGGTCGGCGCGTCCCCGGAATTCGAGGATATCGGAGGGATGGCGCTTGGCGAGGTCTCCGGAGTCCGCCACCAAGTTCGCCAGGCTGGTAACTTTATTGCCAAGAGCGATGATTTTGCGATCCACGCCGGCGTCGATCTTCCTGCCAAGACTGGTGGCGAAGGCTTTGAAGCAGGGGGACGACCGCTAGGGTTGCCGGGGCGTTGTCCGGACGCGGAGGAATTCGCGATTCTGTGAGTTCATCGGGAAATTGGAGCGCTCGCTGATTTCCTCGGTCTCCGGGCTGGGCCAATTACTTCCGGTCCTGGTCGTCTGCCCGACTGACCAAGCGGATGGTTCGGCGAGGCTGGTGCTTCGTTCGAGCTGAATATCAAAAAACTGGCTGGCCCAGATATTGCGGCGGTAGGTGAGGGAAAAATAGCGGTTTCCGCCCGTTTCGGAAACCGAGTGCGAGGGATTTCCCGTGGAATCGGAGAGCAGTGGATTGGTGCCGAAAACGAACTCAAGCTGGTTGATGATCCCGTCGTGATCCGAATCCTCAAGCGGAGCAAGGGCGGTGCGCGAGGCAGGCGAGGTCGCTTTCAGTTCGAAGGCGTCGGAAAGTCCATCGTCATCGGTGTCGAGCTGGTCGTTCTGGCCTTCGTAAGCGCCGAGATCGACGGTCGAGTGGACGATGCGCGGCTGTCCGGGGAGATCGGTGGCGTCGACGACTGCGGAGTTGTTACCCGCGTCGAGCGCCGCGCTGCCGCGAGTGAGCTGGAGGTCTCCAACTGAATTCGGAGTGGTGGTGGGGTCGGCGGAAACGAGGAACCGCGGATTGGAGTCGAGGTTGGAGCCCTGGTTGATGCCGAGCACGGAGTTCCAAGCGGCGCTGCCTCCGGAATTGGCGGTCAGGCAGTGGGAATGCGTGGCGGTGGATCCAGCGGTGTTGAAAATGGACGATGTCGCGGTCGCCGTGGAATTGGCGGCGCGGTTGTTCCAGAGGATGCCGTTGGAAAGGTTGATAGATCCGGCGTTGTGGATGGCTCCGCCGGACGTGGTGGCGTTGTTGCCGGTGAACGTGCAGTTGGTGAAGGTGACGTTGGAGCCGTTGCCGATTGATGCCGCGCCGCCGATGGAGGCTGAGTTTCCGAGAAACGCGCAACTGGAGAAAATCGGGGTGGCAGCACCTCCCACTGCCACGCCGCCGCCTCCGGCATTGTAGCTGATGCCACCGGAGAACGTGCAGCGGGCGATCCATGGCTGGGACGTCCCTTGGATGAACATCCCGGCTCCGCCGAGGAGGCTGCTGTTGCCTGACAGTCGGCAATTGACGATTTCCGGACTGGCGTTTTCAAGATAGATGCCACCACCGGAGACGTAAATGCTGTCAGTTAGGAAATTGCTGTTCGCCTGGCCGCCGGTGACCACGAAACCATCAAGGCGGCAATCCGAATGAACGTCGTTAGCGAGGACCACGGTGTAGGCGTTGAAGGCTGTATTCCCGGGGTCAAGACCGACGTTGCCGCTCAGGATGGTGTTGTTCCGCAAGGGATCGCGGGATGATCTGGCGGATTCATTGCCGGAAAAACCACCGTAAAGGGCGACATGATCGCGCAGCCTGAAGTGCGCATACCGGCTGCCATGGATTTGCCTGAAACCCTGGTCCGGTTGATAGATTCCGGCGGCGACCCAGATTTCGTAACCGTCGACGGGATTGACGAGCGCCTGCTGCAGGTTGGTGAACGCATTTTCCCAGGACAGCCCGCTGGCAGTTCCGGTGGCTAACGGGTTGACGAAGACGCGCTCCGGAACCACATCGACGGTTAGCGCGAGCAGCGTGCGGCGGTCGGCCGCGTTGAAGGCACCGATACTGATGGAAGTCCGGCCGAAGCGGGCGGGAAGCACGGTAAGATCGACCTGGCCGGTCAGCGGTTGAATGACGGCGGTGACGATGTCGTCGCGATCCTGATCGACGATTTCGAAACGGATCGCAGTGGCGCCGAAAGCCGCCGAGGCTTGGACTGCGGCGGGATGGCTGCCGGTGTCCGGTAGAAAGCGGAGGGTGGGCAGGGCCGCCACCACCGCAGGTCCGCTGGCGGCGGTTTCGTAGGCTCCGATGTCCACGGCGGTTCCTTGAAGCCGCGGTAATTCGGCCAGATCAAAGGGAAGAATTTCCGTTGTATTGCCGTCAAGGTCGATGTCCGTCGTGTCGGTGGGAAGGGCCGGGCTGTTCCCCGCGTCGATGGCGGGCGATCCGCTCTGGAGTCTGAGGTTGCCGGTGCTGGTGAGGCCGAGCGAGGTATCGACAGGTGATAGAAAGAGCGGGTCTGCATTCAGATTACCGCCGCCGTCGGTGCCGATGCTTGTATTCCAAACTCCGCCGGTTTTCGAGTTGGCGATCACGCATGAAACGAAGCGCGGGACGATCAGCGAAAAATAGTAGCTGGAGGAAGAGGGAAGGTTGGTAGAGGGGCCGGACAGGTTGTTCCAAATGATGCAGTTGGTGAATGTCGGGACACCGACGAACACGTTCGAATATGAATGATAGAGGCCGCCGGCGGATAGGCGGCCGGTATTCCCCGTGACGGTGCAATTTTTCATGGAAACATCTCCGCTGAGATTGAAGAGGGCTCCGCCGGTGTCGGCGATGTTGCCGGATAGAATGCAGTTGGCGGCTGTGAGGCGACAGGCCCGGTCGATGTAGAGAGCGCCACCGCCGCTGGTGGCGTGATTGACGGAGAGCGGGGTTTGGATCAGGTCCAGTGTCGATGCGGTGGCACCGATGCCGCCGCCGTAGGCCGCCTGATTGAACCTGATTTCACACCGGCTGACGATGGCCGATGAATCCTCAAGGCAGATGGCGCCACCGGTGGAGGTGGCGAGGTTTCCTGATAATTCGCAGGACTCGATTCGAGGGGCTGAACCGTGGTCAAGGCCAACGCCGCCGCCGTTTTCCGCGCGGTTGCCCTGGAAGGAACAGTTCCGGATCGTCGGCTGTCCATGGTCGATGAAAAGTCCGCCTCCCATGGTCGCATTTCCGGCGGTGATGGTGAATCCGTCGAGGATGGTGGTGGCGGAGGTATCGGAACCGGTGACGATGGACCGGCTGTTAGCTCCGACGATGTCAGTGTGCGATTCTGCGATCTGGTTGCCATCAAGGTTGAGGTCGTCGCCGCCGAGATCGCCACTGAGAATCGTGGGATGGGTGGCGGGACTGCGTGAGGCGCGAAGGCTCTCGGAGCCGGAGAATCCGCCGTAACCTGCGACGCCATCGGTCAGTGCGAAGGTGGCGGCCGGATTGTCGTTGGTTTGGCCGGGGCCTTGGTCGGGGAGATAACGGCCCTCGGCGACCCAGATTTCGTAACCGGTGCCGCCCAGGGAGAGGGCGTGCTGGAGTGTGGGAAACGCATCGGCCCAGGAAAGTCCGGTGCCCGCGCCGGTGGCCGAGGCATCGACATGGAGGACGTCGGGAAAGACGTCGAAGATGATCGAGTAAAACGAAGTTTGGCCGGAACCGTTGACGGCCGAGAAGCTCGCGATGAAATGACCGATGGTGCCCGGCGGGACGTTCAGCGTCAGTGTTCCTAGTGTCGGGTGGACGGAAATTGACAGAGTGTTGGCAGGAAACATCGAGGTTAGGGCGAAACCGACGGCCGAAGAATCGAAGATGCCGGCGAGTGAGATGAGTCCGGTTTGATTTCCCGAGTCGGGATTCAATTCGACCTGCGGCTGGGCGGCGACGATGGCGGGCCCGGTCTCCGACTCGTAGGGGCCAAGATCGACGGAGGCACCAAGGCTGCGCGGAAGGTCTGAAATGTCGACAGGCAGGGATTCCGCTAGATTTCCGTCGAGGTCGAGGTCGCTGACATCCGCCGGAAGGGACGCGGCGAGTCCGGCATTGATGGCGGGCGAGTTTCCCTGAAGGCGGAAGTCACCTGCGGCGGACGGGGCTTGGAGTGGCGTTAGCGGCAGGACGAAACGCGGGTCGGCATCCTGGTTGTTGCCGCCGTTCACACCGAATCCTGGTTTCCAGTTAGAGCTTCCGCCGGAGTTTTGGATGATGCAGGCGCTGAACGAGGCGGTCACCTCGCTGTAAACCTGGGTGCCGATGCTGGCCTCGGAGGAGGCGGTCGAGCCGCCGGATTGGTTGTTCCAGAGGATGCTGTTGCGGAATCGGGGGACGAAACCGTTGGAGGAAGGGTATTGATAGATCGCGCCGCCGGTCTGGGCGGCGCGGTTGGCGGAGAACAGGCACTGGGAGAAAATTGTGTCGGAAGCGGCGCAATACACCGCGCCGCCGACGCCCGAGGAGACGTTGCCTGTGAACTGGCAGTTGGTAAAACGCGCGGGCGAGGATCCGCCGAGAAGAATGGCTCCGCCGCTACGGCTTGAGTTGCCCTTGAAGACCGAGTTGACGCAATCCAGCGGAGCGTTCGCCGACATATAGATGGCTCCGCCTTCGGACGGCGTGTTATTTCCCGTGAACTCGCAGCGGTTGATGGTGGTGCGGACGGTGGCAGTGGCTTTCACGGCACCGCCCCACGAGTGATTGTCAATCGTCGTCGAATTCTGCAGAAAGCGGCAACCGTTGAGAATCAGGGTCGTCCCTTCGAACACTAAGGCTCCTCCTTCGCCGAGTGATGAGTTGTGGATGAAGTCGCAGTCGGTGAGCGTCAGGCTGCCGCCATTGATGCTGGCGATCGCGCCCCCGGAGGCTCCGGCAATGTAAGTATCGACCGATGTGTTGTCTTGAAACAGGCATCGCGTGAACGTGGGAGACGATTGAATGGATAGGACCGCGCCGCCGTCGGTCCCGAAATTCAGGGTGGGGGACGCGACTTTGTTAGCGAGGAAGCGGCAGTCGGTGAAGGTGGCCGGGCTTTGATTCAGCCGGACCGCGCCACCGTTGATGGCACGGTTGCCACGGAAGACGCAGGAACGGATGGTCGGGCTGCCGGAGGTGATGGAGAGTGCGCCGCTTGACGAATTCAAAGAGTAGCCCGCGGTGATGGTGAAGCCATCGAGGATGTCGGCGGGCCCGGTGCCATCGCCGATAAGGATGGAGGTGGCGTTGGTGCCGACGATGGCGGTTGCTGTTTCCGCGATGAAGTTTCCGTCCGTGTTGGAGTCGTCCTGCGCAAGATCGCCGCTGAGGATGGTCAGGTTGACCTCGGGATCGCGTTGCGAACGCTGGGTTTCATTTCCGGAAAATCCGCCGTAGAGCGAGCAGTTCGCGAAAAGCTTGAAACTTGAGGTCGTGGCATTGTTGGTCTGGCCGGGGCCGTCGTCCGGATAGTAAACACCGTTGGCGACCCAGATTTCGACGTTGATTCCGGGGATGGTGGCGATGGCCAACGCGCTTTGGACGGTGGTGAAGGCATTGGTCCATGTCAGTCCGTTGTTGAGTCCGGAGGCGTGGGCGTCCACGAAGACGACGGGCGGGAAGACGTCGATGGTCACGGTGCTGTAAGAAGTGTGACCGGCGGCATTGACCGCACTGACCACGACGACGGTGGTGCCGAACTGGTTGGGCTGGATTTCAATATCCAGTGCGCCGGTCGCGGGATTGACGGAAGGAGTTAGAATATGGGAGGGCGACCAGGAATCGATGCCGAAGCTGACGGCACTGGCATCGAAGTGACTGGCGAGCAGGAGGGCCGAGCTGTGAAGTCCGGTGAGCGGGTCGAAGCGCAGGCGGGGAATGGGCTGGATGATTTGTGGGCCGGATTCGGTTTCGAAGGCACCGATGTCCACTGCGATTCCGAAGAGGCGAGCCTTGCCCTGGCGATCAAGCGGCAGGATTTCTATCAGATCGTTATCACTATCGACATCCTGGCTGTCCGCAGGCAGGGCGGATGAATTCCCGGCGTTGATGACGGGGGAGTTGGATTGAAGGCGGAGATCGCCGGTTAGAGTGGGGGCTGAGGCGGGATCGGGCGTGACGAGGAAACGCGGATCGATGTCGAGATTGGAACCGAGATTGACTCCGACGAGTGGATTCCATGACGCGCTGCCACTTGAATTCGCAATCAGGCAGTGAGAGAGGGTGGTGGGGTGGTCGTCGGATGAATCCGCGATGGAGGCGGCCGGGGTGTTGGATGCGCCCTGAGCCTGATTGTTCCAAATGATGCAGTTGGTCAGCGAGGGCGCGGCAGGATCGTTGGTGTTCCACGTCTGGTTGTAGATGGCTCCGCCACTCCAGCCCGACGAGTTTCCCGAGAGGGAACAGTTCACGAGCACGGGAGACGATGCATCGTTGTAAAGGGCGCCGCCTTGGTAGGTGATGGCCTTGTTGCCGGTGAATTCACAGCCGATGATCAGCGGATCGACGGCGTTGATGTAAATCGCGCCACCTTCCGAACGGGCGGAATTTCCGGCCAGCCGACAGTTAGTCAGGCTCGGTGGCGATCCAGAGTCGATGAAGATCGCCCCGCCTTCGTTGGCGAGGCTGCCGGTAAATTCACAGCCGACGAATGCGACGGGAGAGACCGAACCATAAATCGCACCGCCATAACTGGAGGTGGCGGGACAGGAGTTGCCGGTGAACTGGCTGTCGCGGCAGGTTCCCGAGGTGAAGGAGTTGGAAATCGCGCCGCCTCGGGCGAAGGTGTTGGTCAAGGAGTTGCCGGAGAATTCGCAGCGGAGAATGTTGATGGTGCTGCTCGTGTTGCGGATCGCCCCGCCGTATGTGGCGGCGGTGTTGCCTTGGAAATCGCAGTCGGTGTAAGTGGCGACGGTATTGCTGCGGTTGAGGATGGCCCCGCCATCGGTGCTGGCGGTGTTGCCCGTGAAGACGCAGCGGAGGAATCCCGGTGACGAGGCGTCGCTGAGAGCGGCCGCTCCGGAGGGTGCCAAATTTCCTTGGAAATGACAGTCGCTGAAGGCAGGAACGGATGCCTTTTCCACGGAGACCGCGCCCCCGGTGGCGGCTCGATTTCCGAGGAAACGGCAATCGCTGATTTGAGGGCTGGCCGCCGAAAGTTTCAGGCCGCCGCCGCTGGCTTGGGTGGAGGTTTTTCCGGCTCCGGTGATGATCCACCGGTCGAGGTGGGTGGTGTTGCCGGTGTTTGAAATTTCCAGAATGGTGGCCGAGTTGCTGCCGACGATGTTGGCGGTGGATTCGGCGATGAAATCACCGTCCGCGTTCAAGTCATCCTCGCCCACGTCGCCGCTGAGGATCGAATAGGTGGCGGGAGGGCGCTGGGAGAGATTGGTTTCGGTGCCACTGAATCCACCATGGAGGGAGACGCCCGACGGAAGAATGAATTTGGCGTCAGCGCTGTTGTTAGTCTGGCCGCCGCCGGTGTCGGGACGGTAATTACCTTGTGCGACCCAGAGCTGGTGCTGGCTGCCGCCTCGGACGAGCGCATCCTGAAGGGTGGGAAACGCGTTCGCCCAGTTTAACCCGGTTCCGGTGCCGGTGGCGTTGGAATCGACGTAAACGACGTCGGGAAAGACCTCGAACTTCAGTGTTAGATAGGATTTCAGCCCGGTGGCATTGGAAGCGGTGACGACGAGGATCGCTTCCCCGATCGTATCGGGGAGCGGGGTCAGATCGATCTGGCCGGTGGCCGCATTGAATGCGACGGTCGCGACGTTCGCCGAGGTGGAATGCACCAGTGCGAAGGTCGTCGCGGTGGCATCGAAGACGGTGGATAGATCGAACGCTCCGAGCTGGATTCCCGAGTTCGGGGCCAGTCTCAAGCGGGCGGGCGCGGCGATGATGGCGGGTCCGTTTTCCAATTCAAAGACTCCCATGTCGGTCGTGCCGCTGTTGACTCTGGCTGCACCGGCGAGGTCGAGCGGGATTGGCTCAGTGAGGTTGCCATCGTTATCGAGGTCCGTGCTGTCTTGTGGCAGATTTGAGTTGCTACCGGTATTGATGACGGGTGAGTCGAAGGCGGGGCGCAAGCCATCAAGAGTGGGTGGGATGGTTCCGAAGGGCGGTGGAAACAGGAATTTCGGGTCGGCATCAAGGTTGTTTCCTTGGTTGGTTCCGATCGCTGCGACCCAGGCAGTGCTGCCACCAGAATTGGCGATCAGGCTGCTGGAGAATCTCGGATAAAAGCTCGAACTGGCGCTGGCGACTGAAGCGGAGGCCGTGCTTGTGCTGCCGTTTGCCCGGTTGTTCCAGAGGATGGAATTTTGGACATTGGGGAAGCCTCCGGTGGCATTGTAGAGCGCGCCGCCCGCCAGGGCCGAGTTGCCAGTGAGCGTGCATTGGCTTAGATTCGGCGATGCGGCGGTATTGTAGAATGCGCCGCCGTTGCGGAGGGCGGTATTGGCGAAAAACAGGCAGTTGGTGAACAGGGCTTGGGAGGAATTGGAAACGGCCCCACCGTCGAAAGTCACCGAGTTGCCGGAGAAGATGCAATTGGAGAAAATCGTGTTGGTTGCTGCATTGCGAACCGCGCCGCCGGAGCCCGCCCGATTTCCTAGGAAATGGCATCTCGTCACCAGCAACGAGGAACGTGCGTTATTCAATCCCGCACCGGTTGCAGTTCCCGAGGAGGAACCGCCCGTAATCGTAAATCCATCGAGCCGGCCACCGGTGCTCGTATTGGTAAAAGTCACGACGGAAACGGAGTTCGTCCCGCGGAGGTCGGCGGAGGATTCCGTGATTTGGTTGCCGTCCACATCGATGTCGTCCTGGCTGATGTCGCCGCTGAGGATGGTGAGGTTTTGCGCCGGGTTCCTTTCGGTTTTCAAGGTTTCCGTGCCCGAGAATCCTCCAAACAGGCTGATGCTCCGTTGTGGACTGAATTTCGCGCTCGACGAGCCGTTAGTCTGGGAGGTGCCCTCGTCGGGATAGTAAGTTCCCGCAGCGACCCAGATTTCATCACCGGTGTTGGAGGCGATGATCGCGTTTTGAAGGTATGGATAGGCATTGGCCCAACTCGATCCGTCACCGGTCCCCCCGACGACCCCGGAGCGGACTCTCAGGATGGCCGCTTGGGCATGGATACAAGATAACAGGAGAAAAAGGACGAATCGTTTACTCATCGTATCGCATGAATCATGGATCCTCGCTTCGATCGGTCGAGTGGAAATTTGCCGTGGAAGATGACTGGCTCATCTCTCACAGGAAATCCGTCGGTGAGGAAAACTCAGCCGAAAATCGCCCGCAGGATTCCGCTCACGATCCGGAAGATGAGATACAGGATGCCGACGAAGACCCCCACCGTGAGCAGCAGGAAAACGGCGACCGATCCAAGAATCACCCACAGCGGCCACCAACGGCTATCAAGCCGGCGGACCAATCCCGGCCAACTTTGCCAACCCTGCCAGGATTGCCGGGGTGGCGATTCTTCCCGGTGTGGGGACATGGCTGGCGGCGTGCGTCCATCGATCTCAACGACTTCGACTTCGATGGCTTGGGGTTCTTGCGTCATGATCACGACCAGAATTTCACGGTAAATGCCGATGTGGCAACGGGAATGCTCGGGAATGGAAAATATCCCGGACTTTGGAAATGAATTTTCTCAAACCGCTGAAGGCCGTTTTGCGGCAAATCGTCCGAATCTTGAAATTCTCTATTTTACCGCTTGGCCCGGCGCGGTTCCCACGGTGGAATGATTGCGCAATGGCCTACCTCGACGAAAACTTCCTGCTCTACTCACCCACGGCACGCCGGCTTTTCCATGAAGTCGCGAAGGATCAACCCATCATTGACTACCACTGCCACCTGTCACCCCGCGAGATCGCGACCAACCACCGGTGGTCGGACATTTCCGAGATCTGGCTCGGCGGCGATCATTACAAGTGGCGCCTGATGCGCGCGAACGGCATTGCCGAAGACCTGATCACCGGCGATTCCACGCCGCGCGAAAAATTCCAGGCGTGGGCGGAGACCGTGCCCTACACCCTGCGCAATCCCATCCACCACTGGACGCACATCGAACTGCAGCGCTATTTCGGCATCGATCTGCTGCTCACTCCCGACACCGCCGACGAGATCTGGGAGCGGACGAACGAGAAACTCGCCGAGCCGGATTTCTCCGTCCACGGGCTCTTGAAAAAATTCGACGTCAGAGTGGTGGGCACCACCGATGATCCGGCGGATCCATTGACCGATCATCATGCCATCGCCGCTTCGGACTTGAAGACACTGGTGGTGCCTACTTTCCGCCCGGACAAGGCGCTACTGGTGGACCGGCCGGAGCTGCTCAAGCCGTGGCTGGAGAAACTCGAAGCCGTCTCGGACATGGCCATCGTCCATCTATCCGACTTGTTGGCCGCGCTCCAGAAGCGCCATGACGACTTCCACGCGGCAGGTGCCCGCTTGTCCGATCACGGCCTGGACCGCCTGCCCGGGTTGCATTGCACGGACGAGGATGCGGCGATGATCTTCAACAGCGCCCTTTCCGGGAAAGCCGCATCGCCGGAGGAGAAGGAGAAATTCTCCTTCTATCTAATGGTATTCTTCGGCCAGCTCGATGCAGCGAAGGGCTGGACCAAGCAGCTCCACCTCGGAGCCGCTCGGAACGTGAATTCGCACATGGCCGGGAAACTCGGTCCGGACACCGGCTACGACACCATCGGCGACACCCCGCAGGGCGCGGCGCTGATGACCTACCTGGATGCGTTGGCAACCGGCGGCGGCCTTCCGAAACTCGTTCTCTACAACCTCAATCCGCGCGACAACTATCTGTTCGCCTGCCTCACCGGTGCGTTCCAGGACGGCACCGTGGCGGGCAAGATCCAGTTCGGTTCCGGCTGGTGGTTCCTCGATCAGAAAAACGGCATGGAACTCCAGCTCGACGCTCTATCAGCGACCGGGCTGCTTTCGCGCTTCGTCGGCATGCTCACCGACTCGCGCTCGTTCCTGTCGTTCCCGCGCCACGAATATTTCCGCCGCATCCTCTGCAATCTCATCGGCGGCGAGACTGACCGGGGCGAGTTGCCGGACGATTTCGAAGCGCTCTCCGGGCTGATCCGCGACGTGTGTTTCGGGAATGCCAGGCGGCACTTCGGATTCGATGTGTAAAATGAACTCCCAAAAGCGTTATCCCGCAGTGTTTCCCAAAATCATCACCCCGTTCGTCCTTCTCACCGCGTCGCTGCAAGCGCTTCCCGTCTTCATCGGGACGAACACCGGGAAAAACTCCGTGAGCAAGGGCATCTATCTGGCCGACTTCGACTCCGCCAGCGGCAAGCTCACTGAGCCGGTGCTCGCGGCGGAGTATCAGAATCCAGGATTCCTCGCGCTGCATCCGACGAAGCCGTTGCTCTATGCCTGCGGAGCACCCAGCCAGCCGTTTCCCGATGGATCGAGTTCCGTCGCGGCCTTCGCCATCGGAGAAAATCACGGTCTGAAATTCCTCGGCGAGGCCTCCGCCGGCGGCAAGGGCGCCTGCCACGTGGCGGTGGATGCCACCGGCGGCACCATCGCCGTCGCGAATTACGGCGACGGGAGTTTCTCCACGATCAAGCTGGGTAACAATGGTGTTCCCGGGGCTGCCGTTTCCGTCATCAAACACACCGGCACCGGTCCCAACCTCCCACGGCAGGACGGCCCGCACGCGCACGGCGTTTATTTCGACAAGGCTAACCAACACTTCTTCATGCCGGACCTCGGGCTGGACCAGGTGTTCGTCTATCCGTTCGATGCGGCCACCTCCAAACTCGGCGAGCCGCTGCCCTCGCTCACCACCGCCCCCGGCGCGGGACCACGGCACCTGGCGTTTTCCCCGGATGAAAAGCATGCCTACGTGCTCAACGAGCTGCACAATACCGTGCTCGCGGCGTCCTATGCGGACGGGAAATTCACAGCGCTTGGAACGGTGCAGACCTTACCGGCCGACTTCAGCGGAAAAAGCACCACCGCCGAAATCGAAGTCCATCCCAACGGTAAATTCGTCTATGCCTCGAACCGCGGCCACGACTCGATCATCGTCTATCAACGCGATGCCACAACCGGCGCCTTGACGTTTCTCCAGCACGCCCCCTGCGGTGGAAAAGTCCCCCGCCATTTCAAGATCGACCCGAGTGGCAAGTGGCTGCTTTGCGCCCATCAGAATTCCAACACCATCAGCGTGCTGCCGCTCGATCCGGAGACCGGCAGGCTGGGCGAGCCGGCAAACACGGTTGCCTCGCCGAGCCCGATTTGTCTGCTATTCGGACGCTGATCCCGTAGCGGCGATCACCGGTCGCCGAGTCCGTAATCCTGACTTCCTTAAAGACGCCCTTCAATCAGTTTTGCCGTGATGCGGCAGCCCGCTTGTTCTTTCGGTGCAGCGGCCATCAGGCGCGGGTTCCCGACACCACGGATCGTTGAGGGAGGTGGAGATCGGAAGGAACCACTGATTGCACTGATTCACTGATTTCAAGACGGTGAACTTCGCCAGGATTCGGCACAACTACAGATTCCTTATCTGTTAGCCAGAGGTTAAAAAATCCCCAATTTCCCCTATTGTAGCCCCTGAGTCCCGCCGGAATTTTCTCCTTTTCTCCACCGGTCTTCCTT
Source organism: Akkermansia sp. (assembly GCA_020047775.1). Taxonomy (GTDB): domain Bacteria; phylum Verrucomicrobiota; class Verrucomicrobiia; order Verrucomicrobiales; family Akkermansiaceae; genus Luteolibacter. The sequence continues at coordinate 16,062 of JAIFNK010000058.1, forward strand.
CATCAGGATAACGGACATGATCATCTTTGGCACCTCGGGCATTACCTCCGTTAAAATCAAGGGATCCTTTCATTGTCCGGCCTGCGGTTCCGGGGCCGGCTATCAGCACAAGTCCGTCACGCGGTTTTTCACCCTGTTCTTCGTGCCCCTGATTCCGATGGGCAAGGTGGCGGACTTCATCCTGTGCGAGCGATGCGGCGGCACCTTCAAGCCCGAGGTTCTCACCTGGGGTGGAACGGTTCCATCGTCACCGACTGGAACACCACCACCGCTTCCCGGAGCGATGCCGTCCGCCCTTCGCGAACCTCATCAAGGTGGTTATTCCGGCCCGGGATTCCATGGCACTTCCGCAACCACCGTCTCCTATCAGGCCAACGGGGTCGCCAAGACGTCGATGATTCTCGGGATCATCGGGTTGCTGACAAGCTTCCTGTTTTGTCCCTCCATCTTCCTCTGCATCGCGGGACTCGTGCTTGGCACCATCGGCCTGAGCCGTGCCAAGAAGGGGCAGGGTCTGGTTGGCGGGAAAAACCAGGCGGTTGCCGGGATTGCCTGTTCCTCGGTCGGACTGGTCGCCATGGTCGTCCTTGCGTTGTTGGTTGCCAAGGACGGCAATCCCAACCGCGAGACCAAGTCTCCGCGGGAGGCCGCCGCCCTGTCGATTTCCTCGTCTTCCAGCCAAACCGCCTACGGCAACACCCCGAAGGCCGTGGATCTAGCCAAAAAGTATGCCACCCTGATGAGCGGTATGCACCAGTTGGCCTTCGAGTCCAGCAAGGGCAAGGCCCCCAAAACCGCGAAGTATGTGGTCCATTGCGAACTCCGCGACAACAGCTGCGCGTTCCTCGTCTGCGTCCCGCAATACCGCAAGTTCACTGACGACGCGAAGTCCTCGCTCGAAGAACTCGCCTGGTCCACCGCGCGAACCGTCATCAAGGACGAACCCACACTCAAGCCCGAGTCCGAGCTCTGTGTCGCCCTCAAGGGCATGCTCATGTTCGGCTCCGTCATGACCGGCACGACGGCTGGCAGCTCTCCCGCCACCACCACGAAGAATGAGGAGGACATGGATCGGTTCTTCACGGTCGTTGCGGAAAAGGAGCCGGCGGTGGAGAAGGGGGAGTGAGAGCCTAACGCCAGCTCCGGGTCCAAGAGGCCGTCTGAAAAACAGGGGGTGGCACGTCTCGTCGCCACGCATCGACGAGACGTCCATCCAT
>JAIFNK010000191.1 GCA_020047775.1 Akkermansia sp.
CTGCCTCAGCTCGGCGGGGTTTGGGGCGGCAGCCCCATGAGTTTTAACGGGGTCATTTGACATCCGGTTTAATTGTCGTCGGTGGGTAGTTTTAATTGTCGTTCTACACCTGGGGACTGACGATTTCCAACCGCCGACCCACGACCAAAGGCAGGACGATATTTTCCGAGCTGTGGCCATCGCCTCCTTTATTCTTTTTCTTGTGGATGTCGATTACGGGTAAATAGAGATGGGTGGCCCGTCCGTGTTCGTCCTGGAGCACTTTCGGACGCTCATACTTATACCAGTCCACCTTCGTGCCATCGGTGTAGCCATCAAAACCGAGGGTATAGGCTTCACCGGCATCAACTTCCCAATCCACCCCATTTTTGGAGCGGAGGTAATAGGCGCGGCGGCCCTCCCAGTCGTTGAGGAGCAGATGATATTCATCTATGATCCAAATCCTTGGCACTGATCAGTTCTATTTCATGAAAGGATGCCGCGTAACGGCATTGGAACGGATTTGGCGCGGTTTTGTCTGAATAATTGCATGCCACACAAAGCCACATGGTCTTGCCGTCCGCGCTGACGAACTTGGCCGGCACATTCGGGAAGTATGCCTGCGGCCCCCAGTCGCGCAGATAATGCACCATGCGGTAGGGACCAGTGATCGAATCCGCTTCATAGAATATCAGCACGTTGTATGGCAGGTTCTTCTCGCTCTCTTTGAGGCGGGCGGTCATCAGCAGGTATTTCCTGATTCCGGGCAGATAGGTAATACTTTCGCTTCCAAGATGGTTCTTCCACTCAAGGATGGGCTGGGCGGCCGTCACGCTGCCACTCCATTTCGCGATACCTTTCTCGTCATGGCCGGCGAAGAACTCGTAGCTCGCCGGATTCGTCACTTTTTCCGGTTCCGGATCCACGCGGCTCAGATAGATGGCATCGCCTTTGTCCCAATTCGATGTGCCATTTTGAACCTCCCCGTGGGCGGTGAGGTAGATCTTACCGTCGGGAGACAGCTTGTTATCCTGACCCATCACGACCGCGTGGGGCACATTGAATCGTCGCGGATTCTTATCGGCGGGCCAGAAATCGGTTTTTTCATCGCGGGCATCCGTCCAATACGGGTTTTTCCAGTTTGGTTTCAGCTCCTCGGCCCAGTGGTTCCAGTCCTTTGAGTATCGGAACCCATTGAAACGACCGCCATTGTCAAATGCCGAATATGAGCCGATGAAATAGGTTCCGTTGGCAATCACGTTCACACACGGGTAAAGCGATGATCCGCTATACATTTTCCCGAGGGCTGTGAATTTGAGATCCAGCGGGCTATCGCCTGTGATTCCGCACTGTCCAATCGAGAATGGCTGCACATTCGAATGACAGTGATAGGGCTTCATCGTCCCTTTCTTCCATTTGTTAGGAATCGAATCGACGCCGGTATTCTTAGTGAGATGATCCCAAGCCTTCTTGCAGTGAGGGCAGGAATACGGTTCAATTTCCCGATCCGTCCAGAAATACCCATCCGTCCATGTTGAATACTGGTTTCCATCCTTGGCCCACATGGGATAGAAAGTATCCGCACCCGTGTAATTCGCGTATCTCCCGGTGAAGCGGATGCCGGTGATCTCCTTGGATGGTTCATGCGGAATCGAGGCGGGTGGCGAATCCTCCCAGTCATAGGGTTTATAAACCGCGCTTATTGCCGGCGAAAGCGCATCCCCCTCGCGGCCTATCGACCACTTGGCATCATCAGGTGCAGCATCCAGCAATGATGTTGATAGAAGCGTTACGAATACGGTTGTTTTCATTGCTTTAGCGGACTCACATGAACTCCAGCAGGGGACGGCCGGTGAGGATGGCGCGCAGGCCCATCAGCGGCATCGAGAGTGAGCCGAGGAATTCCGCCGGACCGCCGGGTTTGCCGGTGGCGTCGATGAACTCGTGGCGCTTGATCTTGTCCAGGTTTTCCACGAGATCCTGGGCGAGGCGGAGGGCGAAGTCCGGGTCGGCTTCGGCGAGCGCGGGCAAGACAAAGCCGGTGCCGGTGGCCCAGAAGCCCCGGTTCTGATAGCCTTTGGACGTGGTGCCGGGCCAGCCATCGGGGTAGGGGTTTTGCCGTGTGCAGCCGAGGGCGAAAATGTCGGCGCGGTGTTTGGTGAAGGTGGCGGCGATGACCTTGCGTTGCTCCGGCGTGGCGAGTGGCCAGGCGAGCCCGTTGCCCCAGACGTCGAAGCCGCGACCGACCTTGGTGGCACCGACAAATCCGCCGATGTCCGCATCAAACAGCCGGTGGAGGTTCTCGCCGATGCGTTGGGCCTTGTTCTTCCAGTCGGCGATGGTTTCCGCGGGAAGATCGTTTTCGAACAGGGCGGCGGCGCGTTCGAGTCCGCGTTTGATCACGAGACTCGTCATGAACACGAGGCCGGTCTGCTTGATGGAATCGTAGAAGCCGAAGGCAACCGTCTTGCGTTGTGGGTCGTTCCAAACCAGCCCGAAGGAGAAATGCACCCGCGCGAAGCTGCGTTCGATGAGGCGAGCCCATTCGCGGCGGCGCGGGATTTCGATACCGGCTTCTGCGGCATGGCTGAGCAGGCGGGTCCATGCGGCGGGAAGGTGGAGCGTCATTTCCTCGCTCATCGGGCGGCCATCCCAATGACCTGGGCTCATCACGGCGGTGCCATCGAACTCGATGCGGTCGGCCACCACAGGCAGGTCCACCATGGCCTCGGTGAGCCACGCGATGGAGTCGCGCATGACCGGGGTTTTCTGAAGTTCCGGCAAGCCGATGTGCGGCCAGGTGAAATCGTCGTGCCAGAGGCCGTTGTAGTAGGGACTGGCGCAGGGTCGCAGCAACTCGCGTCCGTCCACCTTCACGCGGCAAATTTCGTAAAGCCGGCGCATCTGGTCGGCCAAGGCATCGTAAGCCGGCTGGAATTTCGGATTGATCAGGGCTTTCGACTCGGTGGTGGCCGCCGAAAGATAGCGTGCGACAAACAGACCGGTCAGGGCGCTGCCGCACAAGCCGAGATGTGTCCGGCGGGAAATAGGAAGATTTTGCATGAGTGGCGAGGAACGGAGATTGGGGAAAAGAAGTTCTGGCGCGGCACCCCCTTATTCCGACAGCCCCGCCGCGCGGTGGATGGCGGCGAGCGTTTCAGCGGGGACTTTGCGCACCTTGCGGTCGTAGGTGATGAGGCCGTTGATCTCGCCCTCGACATCGGTCGTCTGGGTGTAGATGCCGGCGGCGATGCCCTGTTTCCTCAAATCGACGAGCTTGTCGATGGAGGTCTTGTAGCGGTCCAGCCACTCTTCCTTGTCCTTGGGCAATCCCCCGTAGCCCCAGTTTCTGGCCTTGGGGTTCCAGAGGTGGCCCTCGACAGGGAACCCGTGGCCGCCAAACTCGCCAACCACTTTGACGAAGCCGTCGAAGTGTCCGTCCTTGCCTTGGTCGAACGGAAAAGTGGGGTGCGGGTAGTTGTGGGCATCCACCACGTGACCGCTGGGCCAGAAGTTTCCACCCGAGGCGACGTTGATCTGGCGGTTGGGATCGTAGGCGACCGCCCACTTGCCGACATCCATCGTGCGGTGCTGGCCCCATGCTTCGTTGAATGTGACCCACTGGACGATGCTCGGGTGGTTGTGGAGCACGTCGATCATGCACTTCAACTCGCTCATGAATTGCTGGTGAGCTTCTTCCGGCCACGTGGCGTCCACCGGTCCGGGCTCAAGCCGGGTCCAAGGAGGGTTCAGGCTCTTTCTGTAAGCACTGACCTGGTCCTGCCAGACGAGCAGGCCGATCTTGTCGCAATGATGGTAGTATCTGCGCGGCTCGACCTTGATGTGCTTGCGCAGCATGTTGAAACCGGCGGCTTTGAGAAATTCGAGGTCCGAGCGCATGGCGGCGTCAGACGGCGGAGTCAGCAGGCCGTCGGGCCACCATCCTTGATCAAGCGGGCCGAAGTGGAACACTTCCCTGCCATTCAGATGGAACCGCAGGTTTCCATCGACATCTTTTCCAACCGTCGTCTCGCGCAGTCCGACGTAGGAAGTCACCGTGTCCTCGCCGAGTGTGACGGATAGATCATAGAGCGTCGGGGAGTCCGGCGACCAGAGTTTGGGGTCGGGGATCTTCAGCGTGAGTCGATCAGGCGAGCCGCTGGTTTCCGCAATTTTGCGGCCGCCGAGCGAAGCCGTGACCGTGACCGAAGGCGGCTTGTCGCTCGGTCCTTCGATGTCGATGGCAAGGGCGACCGTGCCGTCGATTTTCGGTGTGATCTTGAGATTGCGGACGTGCAGCTCGGGAACTTCCTCCAGCCACACCGTCTGCCAGATGCCGGAGACGGCCGTATAAAAGCATCCATGCGGCTTGAGCAACTGCTTGCCGTGAAGTTGATAGGTTGTATCGGTGGCATCTGTGACGCGGACCAGTAGCGTGTTGGTTCCGGACTGGAGTGTCTCGGTGACGTCGAATGAAAAGGGAAGGTTGCCGCCGCGGTGACTGCCCACTTCCTTGCCGTTCGCCCAGACCGTGGATTGATAATCGACCGCTTCGAAGTTGAGCAGATAACGTTTGCCGGCCTTCGGCGTGATTTCGAGCGTGCGGCGGTACCACAGCGCGTCGTCCGGCGTAAGAGACTTCTTCACGCCGGATAGCGCTGACTCGATGGCGAAAGGCACGAGGATTTGTCCATCCCACTTGTCGGGATGTCCGGTGCGTGTCATGGGCGTGACCGCGTAGTCCCACAGACCGTTCAGGTTGGTCCACTCCTTCCGCTGTATCATCGGTCGCGGATATTCGCGCCAGGCAGTGTCCGGGGTGACCTGAGCGCCCCACACGGTGAGCATAGAGCCGTCAGCTGGCTGCCATGCATGAGCGGCGGCAGTTAGGGAGAGTAAAACGATGATCGATTTCATTTCGTGTTTTGCGCAGCGATGCCGAGTTGGGTGGCGATCTCCTTGATGCTCTTGGGCCATTGATCGAATTGCACGGCTTTTGAGTTTTCGATCTCCGGTGCGGTGATGCCCGGCACCAGCGTGGCGGAGGGCTGGGCGTGGAGGAAAGGCACCTTAGTCATTCCGTAGGTGCCCGGCAGGCTGCGGGCGTAGATTTCCAGTTCGGGCGAGTAGTCCGCAGGCGTGTGGCCGACGTTGGCCTGACCCGGCACCCAGATCACGCCGGCCACAGCCATCGGCGTGAGCGGACTCACACACCAGTTGTAAGTGAAGGTGGGAACCGCGTCCGGCTTGATCGCGCTTTTAGGACCGGGTTCCGGAAACGCGGGAAACTGTAGCGGCGCAGCGGACATGTTGGCGCCCTTGGCGGCCATTCCGGCAACCTTCGCCACTTCCGCTTTCACGGCCTTCACAAATTCCGTGATGGCCTTCTTGGAGACCTCGGAGTTGGGATCCTGAAGCAGCAAGGCATCGAGCCGGGCTTGGAACGCGGGGTTCTTCACCTCCTTGACTCCGGCGAAGGAGGTCCATGATAGCGGCGAGGCCATTTCTTGCCCTCGTCCGGAAGACATGCTCACAAAACCCTGCGGGATGCCGGGGCGGTTGAGTGCCTTGGCAAACTGATAGGCGAACATGCCCACACTGTCGTCGGGGTTCTTGAAATCGGCGGTCTGCCAGAAGCAGCGGAATCTGCGGTCGCCACCCGTCTCGAAGCCGCGTTTTCTCGGTGTGGCGCTGGTGCTGGCGGAAGTGCGCCGCCGGAACTCGCGCAGCAGCGGCATGGCCTCGGGAACGGCGGCTTTCGCGTCGCGCTTGTCATAAGACGGCTCGGTGCTCAGCAGGATGTTTCCTGTCAGAAACCAGACGTCACCGACGAGGATGTCACTGACGGTTCTGCTGCGGCCATGACTGGTTTTCACTTCCAGAGTGATCGGCCGCGCGGACGCCTTCCGCGCCGGGAAGGAGACCGACCACTGTTGGTGGTCGTTCGCCACCGCCTTTTGGGTGGCATCGCCGAGCGTCACGGTCACCTCCACGCCCTTGTTGGCGAAGCCCCACACAGGGACCGGCTGGTCGCGCTGGATGATGACTCCATCGCGGTAAAACGCCGCAAGCTCGAAGACAGGATGGTCCGAAACGCTGGCTGGGGCTTGCTTCGCCTTCTTCGCCGCCACCTTTTCCATGTCGTCCTCTTCAAACATCAACTTGCCGTCGAACGCAGCGAATGGCGTGGCAGGCAGGCCGGCTTTATTGTAGAGATTCGAATTCATTGGTGTCGCGCAGTGCGCGTATTGCACGCCGACCGGCGCGGGCACGTCCTTTGACGTCACCACCACGGTCTCGCCGACGATTTCCGCCTCCGCGGCAAACCATTTCCGATCCTTGCCGCACAGGCGGAAGTGGTTGAGCTTTTCGCGGGGCGTCGGCAGGGCGGGTTCGACATACTTGCCGGGTTCCCTGCTGTCTTTTTCCATGCCCTTGCTGCCTACCATCAGCCCGCCGAAGAGGCTTCCTTTGTCGAACGAGACGACCGCCTTGTTTCCGTCGATGGTGGCTTTCTCGTAGATGGGACCGGTATAGGCGATGTCGCGGCCGTAATCCTTGGCGAGCGCCCAGCGCGCCAGCCGCATGCCGGGGTGGAGTTTGTTCGCATAGTGAATGGCTCCCGAAGCCCCGGGGTTGAGATCCGTCTGGACGACCATGCCGACATGCTCGCGGTTGTTCGTGAAAAAAAGGTGCTGGGCCTGCCGGACATCGGCCATGCCCAGTTCGTCCGGGTCCGTTGTGCCATAGCCCTGCATTTGCGTGAAGTAGAACGGCAGGCCGGGAATACCCCAGGCATCGCGCCAACCTTGGGCGAGCGCTTCCATCCGGGCGGCATAAAGCCTGCCGTCACCATTGTTGGACTCGCCCTGGCACCACAGCGAGCCGCGGATGGCGTAGGGCGCGACCGGCGCGATCTTGCCGTTGAAAAACTGCGAAGGTCCGCGCCACTCGCCGGCGATTCCCGGCAGCCCCGGCCGCTTCAGTGGTCGCTCCACGGGGAAACCCAGCTCCGCCGAGGCCTTCTGCCACGCCTCCAAATCCTGATAGTATTTCCCGAACGCCGCGCGGCCCTGCTCCATACCGACATCGCCGTCGTGGATCAGATCGGCGTCCACCTTGAGTCCAGGATGGGCCTCGATCGCCTTGCGTTCGGTGAACGCCTCGACGCGTGTGTTGCTGTGGGAGGTGAGAAGGATTCCGACCGGCACTTTCAACTCCTTGTGGAGTTCGTTGGCAAAGGCAAGGGCCAGCGCCGAGAAATCACCCGCCGTGCGGCTGGTTTTCCATCCGGCCTCCGAGGTCACCTTTTCCTGCGGATAGAGAGCGGACACGGTGTCGGTTCTCAACTCCCGGATCGGCACCTCGTCCTTGGCCTTCGAAAGCTCCTGCGCCAAAGTCGAGCAGTTCGACTTATTGGCAAACCACTCCATGTTGGACTGGCCGGAAGCATGCCATACCTCACCAACGAGAATGTTCTTGATAGATACATTTTTGCCGTCGCTGTCGCTGATGACCATTTCGGCGGGCTCGGCGCTGGCTTTGAGCGGCTTGAGCTTGAGCATCCATTTGCCATCGGCTCCGGCCTTGGCGTTGGCCTTTTGTCCGGCGAATTCCACCGTGACCGAGGTTCCGGGATTGCTCCAGCCCCATACGGGGACATCCTTCTCACGTTGCAGGATTGCGTTGTCACTGAACGGCGAACCGAGTTCGATGGCTGGAGCGGGTTGCTCCTGCGCGGCCGACGCCGCGAAGGGTGAAAGCAGCAAGGCGGCGGTGATGGCGAGGAACGCTGTGTTGGGTCGTCTCATTTTCATATCTTCATCACGCGTGTTTTTAGCGGTTGCAGGTGAGTATGCCATCGACGATCTCAAATTCGGCGACTTGCTGGCTTGATCTCTTGTAGCGGTAAGTGTGCGTGTTGGAGGTTTTCCAATCGGTCACTCCCTCTGTTTATTTGTCGAGTTCCACCATCGCCTTGCCCATCGCTTCGCCGACGAGCATGTAGGTCTCGGCATTGCCATGGTAATGGAAGCTCTGGTTGCGCGGGGAAACTTCCGGTTTGCGGTAGAACGGGCGGGTATCGACCGATTTCACGTTGCCTTTGAATTCCGGATGTTTGGCGGGATCGCTGATATTCATCTGGGCATTGAAGATGGTATCCGCGCTGCTGCCGGGTTCCCAGCCTTCGCCGCCGTTGAATCCGCAGGTGGCCACCACAAAGGGCGCGTTGGGAGCATTGAATTCCTTGCGCAGTGTTTTGATGAGGTGGGCGAGGTTCTGCTCGTAGCGCTGGGCATGGACGCCGGCGGGATCTTTGCCTTGCTCGCCGCCATCCTTGTGGCCCTGCCACCAGCCGAAGCCGGCGATCTCATATCCCCTGCCCTTCCATTGCGGGTATTTTTCGTCGAACTTGGCGAGCACTTCCTTCGCTGCATTGAAGCAGTCGTCGTATTGTTTTCCGGCATACCACTCGATGGGCTTCGGTTCGGTCCCTTTCTTCCAGCGGTCGGGCGATTGTTTGTATCCGGCATGCACCCAGGTGATGCCTTCCGCATCCGTGGCCTCGAAGTTCTCCGATCCCGGCGGCAGGAAGTCCCAACCGAGGGAACGGTTGCCCTGGCTGGCCTTGAGGATGAGCACGGGTTCGTCCAAGTGATTGCCCACCATGTGGCCGAATCCCAACTCCGGGCCGATGCTGGTGGCGGATGCGCCGCAACCGATGTCCAACCACTTGTTAGCGGTGGCGGTGACCACGCCGGTATACCATACATCGTCGCGCGGGACGAACTCGCCCTTGTCATTGGCGAGGTATTTGAATTTGCCGTCGTAGCCAACCACCGACTTGAGGGTTCCGGGAATATCCTTGCGCGAATACCAGCCAAGGGCGCTGCCTTGTTGGTTGAGGTAGGTCACCTTGAAGGGCACCTTCTTGCCGGCCTCCAATTTGACGGCGGTTTGCACGGCCTTCCCGCCGGGCTCCTTGCGATAGACCTCCGTTCCGTCCACGATCATGATGTTTTCCTCCGAGGCACCGTAGCCCGGACGGAACTCATAGACACCCGTGGCCGGCATCGAGAGCTGGCCGCGGAGCACGGCAACTCCCTCCTTCGGAAACGGCTCGGGATTCACGCCACCGATCTCCGCGAGCGGGAGGGTCTTCAAGGGTTTAAGTTTGTCGTAGTCGGTGGCGGCATCGGGACTGCCTTCATACATCGAGAGAACGGTGTCGGTGAATTCCTTCCCCCAGCGTGAGTCGCCTCCGGTCACTTGGCCGATGCCGACCATGTTCGATTGGCCGGCGAGGATGTAAACTTTGACCTTCTTGGTTTGCTCCGCCGCCGTGAGGGTGGTGAAGGGCAAAACGGCGAGCATGGCGAGAGCCGTTGCCGGGCGGGCGAGGATTCGCCGTGAGGTGGTGCGATGTTTCATGATTGGTTGGTTGGTTGTTTGAAACGGTTACAGGGAGCCGTTTTTTTCGCTTTCCCCGCGTTTCATCACCATGAGCGGGGATTGCCAGCCTGATGGGTTCTGATTGCTGAAACCGCCGGACTCGATGAACAGGTATTCGGTGCCGTCGATGGTTTGCGGGGTGATCCTCAGTGCCTGGGATCGGTTGAGGTCCATCAGCATGTCACCGGACCAGATCCAGTCCGGCGAGTCGGTGTGGCCCTTGTCCTGGAAAACGATCTGCTTCAAGGGGCTGCGGCCGAAGTCCGTTTTCTTGTCGGGCGCGAATTCCGCCATGGTGTTGACGAGGCCGACTGTTTTCCATGTGCCGATGACTTTCGGATTGGCGACAAACTTTCCATCATAGCGGAAGGCGTCTTCGCTGGACGGAGACTTGCCGTTCGCCGGGTCATTCTGCAACTGCCATTCGGCGCAGAGCATCGGCAGGAAGGACGCGGCCTTGGTGAGCACGTCCTTGTCGAGTGGCGGGAGCTTCCGTTCCTCCAGCCACATGCTGAAGGTGCCCTGTGGCACAGGCGGCAACTGGACGATGGCACGGTCGCCGTAGCGCATGAACGTGGTGGCGGCGATGGTGACCGGGCCTTTGGCGAAGTCCTTGGCGATTTCCGGAGTGATCCACACACCGCGGATTGTATCGCCCTCGCGGCGGTCCAGGCCTTGTTTGGTCTCAAGCACTGGCTTGCCGTTGATAAACACCTTGAATCCATCGCCAGCGCCCACGCCCTGACCGGTCTGGACACGCAAGCGGTAGAGGTGATCGGGCTTGAGGGCGGGCAGATCGAAGGTGCCGCGCACCAGCAAAACCTCCTTTTCCCAAAGGGTGCGCGGAGGTTCAGGCCACGGGTTGCGGCCACGGGTGGTGACGAGTTCCCCATTGTATTGTCCGATCGGGAACTGGCCCGTTTTCCAGCCGGACTTGGCGGGATCGAATTCAGGCGCATACCAGTTCTCCATGCCTGCCGGATAGGTCACCGGACGGTAGCGCCACGGGGAGAGGTCGTATTTCTGCTTTTCGGGCGGATCGAAGGTGAGGTAATGCCACTTGGCGTTGGCGAGGTCCGGGCCGAAAGTCTTCCAATCATAATCGCGGATGCCGACCTTCTGATAGAGATCGACCAGCCCGTCGATGGAATTGCTGACCGAGCCGCGCTGCGTGGGTGATTTGATGTCGTTCAAAATGGCACCGCGTTTCTCGCCGATATACTGGTAGATGAGTTTCTCGCGGATCAGGGGCTGGATGGCGTTTTTCAATTCGGGTCCGAATTTCTCCGGATCGGCGGCAAGGAAGATCCCGTCATGGGGAAGTGCTTCGCCGGGAAATTGTTTTCTGGAAAGCTCATACAGCACGTCGTATCCGCCGGGGATGCCGACGAGGGAGCCGGCGATGAGATCGAGAGTCTCCTTGCGGTGTCCCACCATGTTCTGGCCGCCGACCCATTTGTCGGGACCGCTGTAGTTCTGATAGGCGCCGCCCATCGCCTTGAGAGCCGCATCGCGGACTTTTCCGGATGCCTCCGGCAACTTGGCGCGCAGGGCCAACAAGGGGACCGAGGTGGTGCTTTGGCGTGGAGTCGTGGTGAACAGTTCGCCCATTGGCGGCAGCACCTTCTCATAACAACGCTCGTCGGTGGCGACCTTGACGAGCGCCACGAGCGCGCCGTTCTGCAGCCATTGTTCGGGGTGTTTGAGATAGGAGACGAGGAGATCGACGTGCGGGACAATCATGTCCGGCGTGCCCTTGGCGACGAGCGCGAGGCTGGCGTCCTTGACAAACCAGGATTCGTTATCGTCCTTGAGGCGCTCGATGGCGAAGTCAAAGAGGCGTTTGGACCAGTCGGCTGCGGGATCGAAGGCCCTGACTGCTGCGAGGATGCCGGCATTGCGGACGCGGGGGTCGCTATGGCGGGCGAGTTCCTCCAGCAACTCGGGCCGCACGCGTTTGCCGGGCTTGGGAAACATGTAGTCACAACTGAGTCCGGCCGCGTTCAATGTGACCATGTTGCGGATGAGGTAATCCGGGTGGTGCGCGTAGCGGCGGATTTCGTCGTCGGTGGGTTCCTTTTCGTTGAGCCGCCGGATGAGAGGCAGGGAGGAATCCTTGATGAGCGTTTCCTTGGACATGTCGATGTCGGAACCTGGAACCGGATCGAGGGAAACGAAGATTTCATCGGCTGCGGTTCCCCACGGATTTTTGGGGAGTTGATAGGACTTGGAGAATTTGGACGGTGGCGCGCCGGTGATGCGCAGTGTCTTGCGGGGCACTGTGTAGGTGAGTGCATATCCCGCGCCCCACTCTTCGGCATCGTAGCGGTCGCCGCCAAGGATGCCGAATGTACCGTTGAACCGCCTTGATAGATCGTAATTCCATTTCCGGTGATCCATGAAATCGCGGTATTGCTGTGGTTTTTCATCCGCCAGCAGACTCATGGCGGTGCTGCGCCAGATTTCGCCGACGCCGCCGCCGGTGTGGCCGTGCAGCATGAAGGTAGTGGTGTAGAAACCCGTCATCGCCACCTGGTCGCGAGCTTTGGCGTAGATGGATTTCTCGCCCTCGGGCGTGAGCGATGCGGCGGCGGCCATGGCGAAGGTGAGTTTGCCGTTTTTGCCGTTATCGACGAAGGAGTTTTCCGGGCGATGGTCGCCGTAAGGATTGACGCCGCGTCCGGCGAAGCGGAAGAAATGCACCAAGGTGCGGTGGAGCAGACTGTCGTTCACGTTCGCGCCGCATTGCTTGGCGAGCAGCAGGAAGGTGAGCACATGGGTGCCGCCGGCGTTGAGGTGGCCGTAGCCGTAGCCCAGACCCGGAACGCCGCCGCGTCCCGCCCAGCCGTCGAGGTATTCGCCCTTGGCTGCGGAGTCCACCCAGCTCTGGATGACGGGCAGGGCTTCCGCGTCGCCGGTGCGCAGGTAGTATTCACACAACGCCAATCCACCATAACCGATGTGCCACGCGACCACCGGGGCAGCCTTTTTCCTAAGACCATGTACCCAGTCGCGAACGGTGGGCAGATCCTTGTCATCGCCCGTGGAAAGCAGGAAGAGCATGCCGATGTCGGCGAAGCCCATGTTGGATTTCGGTTGCTTCAGGTGCTCAGCGAAATCGCGGACGATCTTGTCCGACTTCGGGCAGTTGAGCGGCCAGGTCTTGCTGTAAGCGCCGAGCACCGGGATCTTCACCTCCACCGGGGCTGGCAGATCCTTGATGGCAAATTTCACGATGCCGTCGCTGGCTTCGGCGGCCTCGATGATTTGCCCGAGCTGGATGCGGGGATCGATGTCCTTGAGGGGCTGTCCGTTGATCAATTCGATGATCTGGCCCTTTTTCAAGCCAGCGGCTTCAGCCGGGGAGCCGGGTTCGATGGTTCCGGCCCACATCTGGAAATCCGGCTGGTGCAGCTCGATGGACATGCCGACCGGGCCGAAGCGGGTGATGGTTTCCATCGACTTTTTCGGATCAGGTGCCGTGGAAAACAGAGGCTCTTCCTTGTAGAAGGATTGCGCGAAGACGGATGGCGCGCAGATCATGAATGTGACCGCCGCCGCGAGTGTCTGTTTGAGTCGTGGTGCTTTGTTCATCTCGTTTGACTGGGATTTTTTCGGCTGTTTTTGAATTTCCGTCCGGGCATCGTCAACCATGTCAGGCCGGGACTTGCAACGACAAAGCCAAAACAAGCATGGCGGTCATTGGCGGGATGGTTTCATTTTGTGGACTCAGGCGCCGGGTTGATGGCAGCGACCGCTGGCGGAAGCTTCACTTCCTCGAGCCAGACGCTGATATGGCCGGTGGGTGGCGCGGCTTTGTTGCGGTGGCTGTTCTGGCGGAGGAAGGCTTTGACGGCGATGGTGACTTCCTTGTTTTCCACCTGTGGGCGGATGTTATCAAAGAGATAGGCACCGCGAGGGCCGCCGCCGTTTTTGTAGTATCCGCCGGGCATCTCGGTGACTTGTTCGCCATTGATATACAGTGCGAATCCTTCGCCCTCCCAGCCGTGGCCGCCGCCACCGACGACGACGCGATAGCGCTTGCCTTCTTCAAAGGCGGGCATCTTGAATTTTTGACGGATCAAGAGGACTTCCTTTTCCCAAAGGGTGTTAGGAGTGACATCACAATGGCAGTGCGGGTTACCGCAGCGTTGGCGCAGCGCGGTTTGCTTGCCATCGTTTTGGCCGAATGGTGCCTTACCGGTTTTCCACCCGGCCTTGGCGGCATCGAAGTCGGGTAAGGACCATTGTTCCATGCCTGAAGGCAGGGTGACCGGGCGGTAGCGATCGCCATTCTCATCGGTTTTCTTTTCCGCAGGGTCGAAGCTGAAATACTGCCACTCGGCGAGGCGCATCTCCGGGCCGGTTGGCTTCCAGGTGTAATCCCCGATGCCGACGAGTTGATAATAGTCGATGGCCTTGTCGAGCTGGCTGGTTAGTTCCGCGGATACTTTGGACGGGGCTTTGTTGCTGGCAATGACGGTGAGTTCGAGTCCATTGCGCAGGTAGCTGGGAATGCCAGGTGCGGCAGCGAAATAATCGGGGATGATCTTGTCGAGCACGATCGGGCGCAGGGCGGCGCGCATCGGATCGAGGGCTTCGGGGCTGAGCTCGGGGAGGCTGGGCAGGGAGGCGACCTTGTCGGGCATTTTCGGATCCGGATATTCGGCTTTGCCGCCATACAACTCGACCATGGCGCGGCCGAGGGCATCGCCGACGAGCATGTAGGTCTCGGCGTTGTGGTTGTAGTGGTAGCTCTGGTTACTCGGGGAAACGGCGGCATCGCGCCAGAACGGGCGGGTGTCGATGGTTTTGACGTTGCCTGCGAATTCCGGATGGAGCTTGGGATCGGAGATGTTGAGCTGGGCTTGGAAGACGAGCTTTGCGTTGCCTTCGGCGCCCTGGCTGCCGCAGCCGGTGGCGATGGCCCACTTGGCGTTAGGGGCTTTGAATTCCTTACGCCACGCGCGGATTAGGTTGGCGAGGTTTTCCTCGTAGCGGGCGGTGTGAGCGGCACTGCCAGCGTCCTTGTGGCCTTGGAACCAGACGAACCCGGCGACTTCAAATCCCTGGTCGGCGTATTGCGGGTATTTCTCTTTGAAGTTGTCGAGCACGGCGCGGATGGAGGCGGTGTATTCGTCGTACTGTTTTCCGGCATACCAGCCTTTGCCATCCCACGGGATCACCTTGCCGTTGGCGTCTAGCATTTCCTTGTACCCCGGCTCTTCCTTGCCCTCGAAGGTGTGTCGTTTGCTGTCTGGTGGCAGGATGTCCCAGCCAAGACTGCGGTTGCCGATGTCGGCTTTCATGACGATGACCGGTTCGTCGAGGAAAGTGCCCATGACGTATCCGAAGCCGAGTTCGGGGCCGAAGGTTTTGCCGATGGTGCCGGGGCTGAGCGGTTTGCTGCTGCCCTTGCCCATGTAGGCGTTGTTGAGCATGACGTCCTGACGCTCGGTCCACTTGCCGTCCTTGTCGATGAGCTGGGGGAAACGACCGAGTTCGTTGACCACAAATTTCAGGTCGCCCATGCCTTTGAGGTTCACCATCTCCATCCAGAGCGCGGGTGATCCGCTGCCGTGGAAGGTGACTTGAAGCGGGTGGCGCTGGCCTTTTTTGAGGTCGATGGAGGTGAGGGTGGCGGGGGCCTCGCTGTCCTTTCGATAGACTTCCTTGCCGTTGATGGTGGCGATGGCTTTCGAACTGGAACCGGTGCCGGCGTGGAGCTGATAGGTGGCGTCGTGAGGAACTTCGAGAAACGCGTCGATCGCGACGGGCTGCGAGCCGGTGGCTTCGGGCAGCGTGGCATTCACCGTGCCGAGGGCGACGGCGGGGCTGCCGGGAAGGCTTTTGGCGATGCCGCCCGCGGGGGCGTCGGACTTGTCCGACTGGAAGACGCCGAAGCGCAGGATGGCGGAGTTTTCGCCGGGCAGGGTGCTTTCCGTGACCGAGGGATCGGCGGAGAGGAAGACGTTTGAATAGAACGCTGCCGCGCCTTCGATGCGGCCAAAGCCAAGGCTGTTGGATTGGCCGGACTGGATATAGACTTTGACGGGTTTGTTCTTCGCTCCCTTGTCGGCCGGATCGGGATCGGGTAGATCAACGGGCAGGACGGCGGCACTGAGTGGGGCCGCGGCGAGGGTGCCGAGGAGGAGGGTTTTAGCGAAAAAGCGCAGTGGCATTCTGGTGATCATGATGAAAGTGGTGGGAGAGTGTATCGGACTATTTCGTCGGTGATGTTTGGGCTTGTTGAGAGAGCAGTTCGATCACCGGTGCGGGATCGGGAAGCCCGTGGGGATGGTGGTCGCCACCTTCCTTGGGAAAGATCTTGAAGCGTCCACCGGATTTCTCCCAGAGGTCGACGAGGGGTTTGGCGTTATCGACATAAGGCACGGTTTTATCTGCTGTGCCATGCACGGAGATCAGGAAAACGCCGTTCTTAATGGCGGGAGCGAAGCCATCGGCTGGACGGACGGATTTCTCGCTCGCCTCCTCATCGCTGGCGAAATTGAACTCAGTTTTGTAACGGCGCCAGTCTCCTCTGCTGCCATTGCCTTTTTCTATCAGTTGCAATCCAGCGGGCCATGAGCGGGCATCACAGACGCCGTTATCCAGATAGAGCACGCTGGCGCGATCGGGATGAAGACGCGTCCAAGCGTTCACATAGAGACCGCCGCGAGAGATGCCAAGCAGGGCCGGACGCGGGGCGAGGCCGCGTTTGCCGTGCAGCTCATCATACACTTTTTCCCAGACGGCCATGGCGCTGGGCGAGCCGAACTGGTTGCTCACGTAAACATGGGCGATGTGCCAGCCTTTTGCGAGGAGTCCGGACTCGAGTGAGCGGAGGTGACCGGGGAATTCGCCGACCCAGAGCCACGGTTTGCCGGGTGCGGCTTCCGCGGGCACGCTGAGGATGAGGGTTTTGCCTTCGATGGTGATCTTCTCGGTCGTTGACTTGGCATTTTCCTTGAGCGGTTCCGCAGCGAAACAGAGCGGCAAGGCGAGCGATGAATACAAGATGAAGAGTCGTTTGGTGATCATGATGGAATATAGATGATCAATTGCTTGTGTTTCGTAGGTTGCGGCTGTGATTCAGAGGGACACGATGCACCCCCGACGGACTGGGACTGCTAGTCCCATCCACGTTGGGTTATGGACGCCAAACGAGGATTGGTGATATGAATCCCATGGTGCGTGGCGGGTAGTTGGATTTCTGTAAGAGGCTGTCTTAAAAATGGAGCGCGGATCTTCAGTCCGCTCGTCAAAACAGGTAAAAAGTCGTATTTTTCGAAGATGTATGCTACCGCGAATCAGGCGGATCTTACGAATCTTCTAATTTTCAAGTCAGCCTCAAAGTAATGTTAAAGTCATATAAACTCAGGCACCCGTGATTCGTTCCAGTGATCAGAAATTCACTGTTCGAATCCGACCGCCTTCATTTGTTTTTCGAGCTCGGCTTTGAGGCGTGTGGCGAGAGGGCCGTCGGCGGGGAGGCTGTTCAGCTCGTAGGGGTCGTTTTTCAGATCGTAAACTTCATTCCATTCGGGATTGTTTTTATAGACGATCAACTTGGCATCTTCCGTGCGGACGCCGCGGCAGGTGGGTGTGTCGCCGAGCTCCTTGCGATAGTAGGCAAGAAAGGAAGTGCGCCAGTCCGCGGGTTTGTTGCCGAGGGCGAGTGGCTTGAAGCTCACGCCGTGCATGCCCGGATGCGCGGGGAGTCCGGCGAGGTCGAGGAAGGTCGGGGCGAGGTCCTGGTTGATGATCATTTCATCGACCAGTTT
>JAIFNK010000151.1 GCA_020047775.1 Akkermansia sp.
CACACCTCAATAACGCGGTGACATCACATCAAACGTTCGGTAAAGAAAAGAAAACATGAGAACTGCCCTCTATAGAACCTGCCTTGTTCTTGTGGTGTTCTCTGCTACAGCGCGGGCTGCTGAGAATCCTAAGAAAATTTCCATCGGTCCGAAGAATGATCTTTCGACAATAGAATATACTCCGCCTGGTGGTTTTGGATATGGCTCGTCCGTTTCTGGGTACAATCTCAGCAAAGAATATGAAGAGGGATACAGAATCGGCTCCAAGAACGACCATTACGGGAAGCGCAACAAGCTAATCATTGACGATGGGAAGTCCACTTTTCCGGCAACAGACAAAGAGACAGGACTACCAATTGTGATACTGACTGAAGTGAAGAACACCAAAGAACTACAAGATCTCGTCAGAGGTTACAATGCAGCAATGCAGCGCGCATTTGAGCAACGAAAGAAGAAAACCGAACAAGCCGTGACTCCTAACGGGCCATAAACAATTCAATTCCATTCCAATTACTTTTCATTAACTCCCGTAGGAGCACATTTAACGTTCGGTCATGAAAATGTATAACCACCTAAAGACAACATCATATTATTTCCTACTTTGGACAAGTTTGTTTTCTGTGGGATGGGCTGATTCTGATCCCGAGCCAAAAGGCTCCCCACCATTCAATCGACACTACCAGCCCACAGATTATCAGGAATCCTATCGACCCCAATTTCACTTTTCACCCCAAAATGGGTGGATGAACGATATAAACGCCCTGTGGTATCTCGACGGCAAGTATCACATGCTCTATCAGTGGGGCGTAAAGAATCGAGATGCTGCCTATGCCAGTTCCGATGACCTTCTCCATTGGACTGATCATGGGCTCGCTTTGATTGGTAAAAGCAGCCATGCCCTTGCGGCAGGCGCAAAGCAAAATGTTTCAGGAGAACAGATTTACTCAGGGAGCGGAATCGTGGTCAGCGGGCCGGTTGCAGAGAAAATCACAGGCTCACCAAAATCCGCCCTGATCGCAATATATACGGGAACCAAAGTGGGAACTTGCATCGCTTGGAGCAATGACAAGGGGCAGACCTGGATTAACTACGATAAAAACCCTGTCGCCAATCCCACCAGTGGCGCCGACCCGAGAGATCCCTGCGTCAAATGGCATGAACCGACGAAAAAGTGGGTGATGGCCATTTACAAAGAAGGCACCACCTTTTACGGATCGGAGGATCTCATCAACTGGGTAAAGCTGAGTAACATCAAGTTTGGTTTCGAATGCCCTGATCTTGTGGAGCTTCCACTTGATGGTGATCTCAAAAATATGAAGTGGGTCATTTATGATGCCGCTGGTAAATACCTCGTTGGACACTTTGATGGAACTAAGTTTACCGATGAGAATGAGGCCAAAGAGGATCTCTTCATGGATGTCGGCCCCGACTTTTATGCTGGTCAGACCTTTTTTCCATTCACGCTACCTCAGAAGAAATACATCCAACTCGCCTGGATGGACGAGTGGAATGGAGGCATTGGCGAGAAGCCCTGGGAGCGAAATGCGACCTTTCCAGTTGAACTGGGTCTGGTCACACGCGACGGTAAAATGCGCGTCACCCGAACCCCTATTGCGGCCATTAAAGATCTATACGTCGATCCTGCCGTCCAACTAGGCAAGATGGAAGTGGGCACGGATAATATCCTCAAAGATGAGAGGTCAAAAACCTTCGATATGACTTTAACCATCGATTTGAAGGGTGCCACGGCAGAAAAGATTGAGTTCAAAATCGCGAACGTCAGCTATCAATACGATATCGCGGCCCAGACACTCATCTATCAAGGCGTCGGGAAAAACAAGTTTGGCGACAAGCAGCCGCCGGTATTACGCCCAGATTCAAACCGGATACTAAAGGTACGAATGCTGGTCGATTGGTCATCAATTGAAATCTTTTCCGACGGCGGAGTTTTCTCTCTTAGCCAGCAGGTCGCATTCGACCCCAAAGACGACAGCCTGTCTCTGACTGCCATTGGAGGAAATGTAAAACTGGTCAACCTTGAGCTTCACCAGATTAAGTCCATTTGGCGGTAATGTGATCTGAACAGAAAGAAACCGAACAAGTCATGGATGTCATGACGGATTAGGCGACGGCGACCTCCACGAGGCGGGTTTCCACGGTGAGCGGCATCCCCCGCTCGGCGCGAACTTCCAGACAGCCGAGAATGGCCTCGTGGATGTTGGCCGTCGCCTCGTCCTTGGTTTCGCCCTGACTGATGCAACCGGAAATGGACGGGCACTCGGCGATCCAAACGCCGTCTTCATCGCGGTCCAGTGTGATGATGAATTTCATGGGAGCAAATTGGCATCCGGTGGATGGTTTGACCAGTTTTTTGACGGAATCGGCGATAGGGATCAATTGGCAGGGGTGGTGCCGCTGTCGGCGTCGCCGTCGTCCTTCTTGCGCTTGGGGCTGCCTGTCCATCTGCGGTTGGATTCTCTTCATTGATCCATCTATTCTGACAGTATTGGGCGGCAGCTCGTTTTCCCTAAATTGATGACAAGTCGTTACTGGAAGGCAGGTTGGACACACGCCACGGCCGGGTGGGAGCGATCCGGCGGTGTATGGAGTCAGGCCTCGCATCACCGAGAGCTCCGGCAACCTCGTGCTGACCTTCAGCTGCCTCAACGCCGCCAAACGTGGCAGCGCGGTGCTCAACGTGCAGCAAAGCAGCGATCTCGGCATTTCCGATGCATGGCTTCTGGCACCGGTTCCCGAAATGACCTCTGGCACCAATTCACTCGGATTTCCCCTTCACGCTGGACTTGCGAATGATCCCATAGAGCCTGTGGGTCACTCGTCTGCGGACGAACTCCTGATTCATGGCTGACAGTTCCAGTTCCCAATACCAAGCATCGTCGCTGCCAGCTGCGGCCGCCGATCCGCCGACGGTTTGGCACGAAATGAACGACGCGCGCGGGCAGGTCCGCCCGCATTGGCAGAGTCTGGGGGTGAAAATCCAGCGCTGGAGCTCGGAGGAGCGGAATTCCATCAACGCCGCCGCCGCCCGGATGATCGCGGATCTGGGCACCACCTTCAACGTTTACAGCGACGCCGGCGGTGCCGGACAGCCTTACGAACTGGACCCGATTCCCCTGCTGATTCCGCCGGCGGACTGGGTCCACGTCTCAGCCGGACTGGCGCAGCGGATGCGCCTGATCGACACGGTGCTCGCCGATCTCTACGGCCCGCAGCAACTGCTCAAGGATGGCCTGGTCCCGCCGGATCTGGTGAACGCCAGTCCGGCGTTCCTTCAATACGCCCGCGGCGTGCAACCGGTCGGCGACCGCTTCGTCGTCACCACCGGCTGCGACCTGGTGCGCTCGGCCGACGGCGGGTGGAAGGTCCTCCGCGACCACACCAGTGCCCCGGGCGGCTTGGGCCAGGTCCTGGAAAACCGCAACGTCACCTCCAACCTTCTTCCCGATCAATTTGAAACCCTGCGGGTCGCCCGGCTCGGCGCGTTTTTCGATCTCGAACGCGCCACACTCCAGTCGCTGCTCCATCGGCGTGGCGAAATGCCGAATGTCGTTTTCCTCACGCCCGGATTCCGGCATCCTTCGTATTTCGAACACGCCTACAAAGCGCGGTTGCTGGGATTTCCGCTGGTGGAATCAGCGGATCTCACCGTCCGCGAGCGGCGCTTGTTTTTGAAAACCCTGGCCGGACTTCGCCGCATCGACGGGGTTGCCAGCCGCATCGATGACGACGGGCTCGACCCGCTGGAACACTGGGTTCGCGGCGGCGGCGGAGTCCCTGGAATCGTCGAAGCCTGGCGCACGGGAAATGTCGCGCTGGCCAACGCGCCGGGCGCCGGATTCGCGACCACTCCGGCCTTGATGCCCTTCCTGCCCGGCATCTGCCGCAAATGGTTCGGCGAGGAAATCAAGCTGCCCTTCGTGGAAACCTGGTGGCTCAGCCAGGCGGACATCCGCCGCCGCGTGCTGGGCGAACTTCACCGCTACGTGCTGCTCTCCGCCTTCGGCCGGGACGGACTTCTGCCCATCCGCTGCTCCAGCCTCTCACCCGCCGCCCGCAAACAGTGGATCGCGATAATCGAGGAACGCCCGTATGATTTTGTCGCCCAGTTGGACATCACCCCGAGTGAGGCACCGTCACTCGAAGCCCGTGGAATCCGCCAGCGCCCGGTCATCTGGCGCGCCTTCGCCGTCAATGCCGCGGACGGTCCCGTCGTGCTTCCCGGCGGTCTTGCCAAGGTAGGAAAAACCGGCCAAGCCCCGCAATTGTGGCCCGGTCATGCCGGATTCACCAAGGACGTCTGGATCTCCGACAATGCGGCGGATTTCATGACGAGGACGGACGTGAAGAGCCCGCGCCCGGCGAAAGACCGGCATCCGTCGGCGTTGGAAGTCCCCAGCCGGATCGCCGAGCAATTGTTCTGGGTCGGCCGCTACGCCGAGCGGATCGAGCTCGCGACCCGCCTGCTGCGCGTCACCCTGCGCAACCTCGGCGGGGAAACCGGGCGCTTGCAACAGGAACAACTCGGAGCCTGCCTCACCCTCATCCGCGGCACCCGGCTGGTCCCCAAGGACGTGATCATCCTCCCCGCCCAGACGCTGCGAACCCTCTCTAACCTGATCCACGACCAAGCCGCGAAGGGCGGCATCCCGAGCCTGACACGCTCGCTGCTGCTCAACGCCGCCGCCGCCCGCGACCGTCTATCCGACGACACCTGGCGTTTTTTCAACCGCCTCGAAGGCATCGTGCACTCGCCACCCGGCGTGCCCAGCGCCTCCGAACTCCTGCGCACGCTCGACACCCTGGTGCTCCATCTATCCGCCTTCGCCGGGATGCAGGCGGAAAACATGACCCGCGGCCAGGGCTGGCGTTTCCTTGAAGTGGGCCGCCGGATCGAGCGCGCCCTCGGCGTGCTCAAGCTCCTGAGAACCGCCGCCGGAAATGACGAGGGCGAATCCCTGCTGCTCGATCCGCTGCTGGAAACCTGCGACAGCGTCATGACT
>JAIFNK010000236.1 GCA_020047775.1 Akkermansia sp.
ATCCACCGGCGGGAAACCGAAAAATCATGCGCCAATTCCGCTAGAAATCGGTCAGTTCCGGCGATTCCCAACTCCGTGTGAGAAATGCGGGCTAGGGCTGGTGGACCACCCCAAGACGAACAACCAAACCCTGGTCGCAAGGAACAAGGCCCCGGAAAGTATTGAGAAATCACCTGGTGCGTGAAGCGGCCTCGGCCTCCCGCCGCTCCCGATCGCGGCGGAGGCGGCTGAGAGAAACCCGGGGCCGCAGCAACCAGCGCCCAAACAGCCAACCCGCGAGGCCGCCGCCGAAATGGCAGGCATGCCCCATCTCAAACCAACCGCTCATCCCGTGATGGACCATCCAGTTTCCCAGGACTAAAAATCCGGGAACACCCAAGGCGGGATTGCACAGGGCCAGAGTCAGTTCCGCAACGAGGATTCCAAGTCCGAGACTTTTCCCGGAAACGGGCAGGGGCATCATTCTCGACTGCGGCGAGAGGGTGGTCAAAAGAATCAACACCGCCACCCCGCCGCCGGACATCCCGACCAGCAACGGGGATCCCGCCGCGCCCGGGGCGAGCGCAAGGTGCCCGAGGCCGCCACCCACGATGCCCAGAGGGATCGCTTTCATCACGGTCGCCCCGTCTGTCATATTCTCGATTCGTGCCCCGATGAGCAACAGGAACAATGCGTTCAAGCCGGCGTGCCACCAGTTGCCATGGAGAAATCCGTAAGTGAAAAGCTGCCAGATCTTGCCTGAGAAGACTCCCTCACGGCTCAGCCCCAGCCATTCATACCACGACCAGACAGGCTGCCGGTGGGGTCCGCCGAAGGCTGTTACCAGCACCTCGATTCCCAAAACCGTGGCAACCCAAGCCCAGCAAACCGGCGAGTGGCGGAGTTGGGACAGGTTCCGCCTCGCATTGGAAAACGGTCCGTCAGTCGAGGTCATGACGGTGTCCGTTTTTGCCCGATAAAATTCACTCCACCACGTGGGCCCGAGGCTCGCGGCGGGCGACGTCCTCGCCGCCGGCGCTGGTCACGAATGGACCGCCTTCCAGCGGGGCCACGCCGGTGAACGCCACGTCCGGCATGTCCGTCGGCCGGCCAGCCAGCGGAAAATCCTTCCGCAGCGGGAAAAACGGATAGCCCTCCCACATCAGGATGCGCTTCAGGTTCGGGTGACCGGAAAACGGAATGCCCATCATGTCCCAAACCTCGCGCTCATGCCAATCCGCGCCAAGCCAGATGTCCGTCGCCGACGGCACTGTCTCGTCCTCGCCGACCTTCGTTTTGATGCGCAGGTGCTTGGAATCGTCCAAAGTGGCGATTTCATAAACCATCTCGAAGCGCGGATCCTCGCCGAAGTGATCGACGCTGGAAATATCCAGAATCATCTCGTAGCCGAGGTCCTTGTGGCATTTCGCCAACACGTCGTGCAGGGAGCCGAGCTCGACACTGACGGTCTGCTCGCCGCGGAATTCGAGGGTTCCCAGGACTTTTTCCCCGAAAACTTCGCGGAGCTTGGTGGCATCGGCTGCTGCTGACATTTCTTAAAATCGGTTGGGGGATTCAGGCCATCTCGTCCATGAACGTCCGCTTCTGATCCATCGTGGAATGCTCTCCCTCGATCTTCGTTTGCAGCTTCATCAGCCCTTCGATCAAAGCCTCGGGCCGCGGCGGGCAGCCGGAAATATAGACATCCACCGGGATCAATTTATCGATGCCCTGAAGCACCGCGTAGCTGCGATACATGCCGCCGGACGAGGCGCAGGCGCCCATCGCGATACACCATTTCGGCTCCGGCATCTGGTCCCAGACGCGCTTCACGGCCAGTGCCATCTTGTAAGTCACCGTGCCGGAAACGATCAAAACATCCGCTTGCCGCGGAGAAAACCGCATCACCTCCATGCCGAAGCGGGAAATGTCGAAGCGGCTCGACGCCGTTGCCATCAGCTCGATCGCGCAGCAGGCGAGGCCCATCGGCATCGGCCAGAGCGAGTTCTTGCGCATCCAGTTGATGGCCGCATCCACGCGGGTGATGATCACGTTGCCCTCGATTTTCGAATCGTAGGCCGTGTGGAGGGTGCTTGGGGATGGACTGACCATGTTGGATTGCTCGTTGCGTCGGACCTTGTGCCCGCACTACCCGTCGCTCAAGTCGATTGTGAAATTTTTCACAATCCGGGATTCACAGTGGATTTTTCCACGCAAGCCCTGCGAAACGGGAAAAATCCGCATCATTTGAGTAGAGAGTCGCCCGGTTTTGAATGGCGTAGGCCGCCAATACCGCATCGGATACCAGTGCGCCGGAACCCATGGCCGCATCCATCAGATTCATAACCTGCTCGAAATGATTCGGTGCCGGGATCAACACCCGGGCTTGTGGCAACTCCAGCCATCCCGCCACCACCGCCCGCGCCTTGGCTAACGGAACCGTGGCGGCACCCAGGCGGTTGTTCGTGGCAATGCGGACAAACCCGAGGCAGATTTCGTAGGGCAAACCGACCAGTTCCTCGCCGTTCATCACTCCGGCCCACCAAGTGGCTACCTTTTGATACTGGGGAACATGCGGGTTGTAGGCGTAAAGCAGAAGATTGAGGTCAGGAAGAATCATGACTGGATTTCCGAAATCGTTTCTTCGTCCTCCCACTCATCCGCCAGACGGTTCATGCTGGTTTCAAGCAACTGCCGTGGAAATGGCGCGGTAAACAGCGGTTTCAGACGCACCTCCCGGGGGCCGCTCCGGGTCAGGGACCTGCGGATGGATTGGTTTAAAACTTCTTTGAAAGACATGCCGGTTCTCAAGGTTTCCTCTTTGAGAAGAGCCTCTGTATCCGGGTCGATGGTTACAGTCGTTCGCATCTTGCAATCATGACATCATCCAGATTGCTGTCAAGATTGCATCAAAAGGAGGTCGCCGATCAATTTCGCCCGTCGCTTCTCCCTTGCCCATCCGTCCGCCGCGCCCTAAGTTCCGCGCCC
This sequence comes from Akkermansia sp., assembly GCA_020047775.1. Classification (GTDB taxonomy): domain Bacteria; phylum Verrucomicrobiota; class Verrucomicrobiia; order Verrucomicrobiales; family Akkermansiaceae; genus Luteolibacter. Next base: position 2,968 of record JAIFNK010000236.1, read on the forward strand.
CTGCCGATGAGCTCCAAACCTGTATTTCTCTACGACACAACCCTGCGCGATGGCACCCAGGGCGAAGGATTCCAACTTTCCGGCCTCGACAAGCTCCGGATCGCCCAGCGGCTCGACGAATTCGGCATCGACTACATCGAAGGCGGCTGGCCGGGCTCGAATCCCAAGGACATCGAATTTTTCCGCGAGGCGAAGAACCTCAAGCTCAAGCACGCCAAGCTCGCCGCCTTCGGCTCCACCCGCCGCGCGGACACGCCGGTCGAAGAAGATCCGCAGGTCCGCTTGCTGCTGGAGGCCGAGACGCCGGTCGTCACCATTTTCGGAAAAAGCTGGGAACTCCAAGTCACCGAAGTTCTCCGCACCACCGTCGAGGAAAACCAGGCGATGATCCGCGACACCGTTGCACATTTGGTCAAGCACGGCCGCGAAGTCATCTACGACGCCGAGCACTTTTTCGACGGTTACAAGGATTCTGCCGAACACGCTCTCGCCACCCTACAAGCCGCCGCCGAGGGCGGAGCCGCCTGCCTCGTCCTCTGCGACACCAACGGCGGCACGCTTCCCTCCGAGATCACAGAAATCTGCCAGGCGGTGATGAAACGCCTGCCGGGAACTCCAATCGGCATCCACACGCACAACGACTGCGAGCTCGCCGTCGCCAACGCCATCGCCGCCGTCCGTGCCGGAGCCAACCAAATCCAGGGCACCATCAACGGCTACGGCGAGCGCACCGGAAACTGCAACCTCACCTCCGTCATTCCCATCCTCCAGCTCAAGATGGACATGCCGGTCGTCCCGCACCTCGAACAACTCCGCGATCTCTCGTATTTCGTGGACGACGTTTCGAACAACCCGCACTTCGCCCGCGCCGCCTTCGTCGGCCGCACCGCCTTCGCCCACAAGGGCGGCATGCACGTGAACGCCGTGCAAAAACTCGCCCGTAGCTACGAGCACATCGTCCCCGGCAGCGTCGGGAATGCCCAAAACATCCTCGTTTCCGAACTCAGCGGCCAGTCGAACATCCTTGTCAAAGCCGCCGAGCTCGGCCTCCCGCTGGAAAAAGGTTCGCCCGAAGCCAGTGCCATCCTCCACCGCGTCAAGGAACTCGAAAACGAAGGCTACTCCTACGAGGCCGCCGGTGGTTCCTTGGAAATCCTCATCCGCCGCGAGCTCGGGACCTACGTGAAATCCTTCGACATCAAGGAATACCACACCAGCTTCCGCCAATACCGCGACGGCCACCCGCCGGTCTGCGAGGCCACCGTCAAACTCACCGTGGATGGCACGCCCGAGCTCAACGTCGCCGAAGGCCACGGCGTCATCAACTCGCTCGACCTCGCGCTGCGCAAATCGCTGCTGCCTTTCTATCCGGAAATTTCCGGTGTCTCGCTCGTCGATTACAAGGTCCGCATCCTCGACGGCCACGACGCCACCGCCGCGAAAACCCGCGTGCTCATCGTCTCCACCGACGGCGAATCCACCTGGGGCACCGTCGGCGTCTCGGAAAACATCATTGAAGCCAGCTGGCTCGCGCTCGTGGACGGCATCGACCTTTTCCTCCAGCGCAGGAAATAAGGGGGATGGACGTCTCGTCCATCTGGCCAGTGAAACGTGAAAGCGAAGCGCGAAGCTCCAATCTTCCTCCCCCGCATCGGCCTCGCGGAAAAAAGTGTCCGCGCTGCTTATGCCAGCAGCCGCTCGATCACATCCGCGGCGGTGTAGCTTTCGCGTCCTGCCAGCAGCGACTCCCGCACCGCGTCGAGATCATCGCCGATGGTGATCAGTTGCGGCTCCAGGTTTCCATGGCGGATCTGCGGGATGCCGGCGGACGCGGCGAGTGAGTTGCACAAACAAACCCGGCCCGCGGTGTGCGACGGATCACCGCCTTTCGCGATGTAAGCTTCCTCGGGCTCCGCCGAGCAACGGAAGCCGACGCCGCCGTCGGGCTTCTGATACATTTCCCGCAGCACCCCGAGATCGCACACGCGGCCGCGCTCTTGATAGACGGCGGGATCGGCGATGCTTCCCGCCACCTGGGCGACC
>JAIFNK010000311.1:0-4960 GCA_020047775.1 Akkermansia sp.
ACCATGAGAGCGCCGAGGATATTCTGCGTGTGGACGGCGCTCGGCCTGTGCGCCGTCACGGTGTTCGGTGCGATGACGTGGCTGACGCGCAACGTGCTGGCGGCCGAGCGCGAGCGCGCCGCGGCCCGGCACGAGCGGGCGCTGGCCGAGGCGCGTGCCGATATCGAGGAGCGCACCCGCCTCGCTCTCTGGCGCATGGATGCGCTTGGCGCGGCCATCGTGCTGCGCGAGAATCTTCATCCGGTCGGGCACTACGATCTGAAGGGCAACTCTCCGTTTCTCACGTCCACGGATCCGGAAGTGTTCCTTCATTTCCAGATCCGGCGGGGTGGCGGAATGACCTCCCCCGAACTTGACGAGCCTGACATCACGGACGCCAAGGTCATTGAGATCCGCAAGGAGCGGATGAAACGCCTTCGCACGCTGCTGGCCGCCAATCCACTACCAGGCGACGAGTGGACGCAGCTCAACTGCGCCGTGCAGGCCGGTGAGACCACATGGAATGCCGTGCCAAAAGATGCGCCGAAGGAACAGGAGGCGAACATGACCCAGCGCCTTAACAATGACGGCGGCTACAATCGCAGGGATTCCACCTATCAGTCCTATAGCAACACAAGTGAATATGCCCAGCGGGCAAAGGCGGTTGCCAAGAACATCGACAACAGCATCTCCAACGAAAGCCAAATGAAGGCGACTCAAAAGTTGGCCGACAAGGATGGGCAAGTGGCTGCCGTGCTCAAGGATGAGGGAAGCGTTACCCAGACCGCTGCATCGTTGGATGTAACTCCCATGCGCGGCGTCTGGCTGGGTGGCGAGTTGTTTTTGCTTCGCCAGTTGCGTGAAGGGATTCCCAATCCTGTTGGCGTCGGTGAGCGTGATCCAATGTCCATTCTCACCCAATCCGTGCAAGGCGTATGGCTGAACACGGAGGTGCTCAAGCGGCAACTGCTCGACGAGGTCGCCGACCTCCTGCCAAAGGCCGCATTAGTGCCTGCGGTCGGGGAAAACGTGGCGAAGGATCCGCTGACGCTGGTTTCGTTTCCGTTCCGGCTGGAGCGCAATGAAACCGCCACCGCGCCGTTCGTCGGCGAGGAGGTCCGTTTCGGCGCGCCGTTGCTGGTGGGGTGGGTGGCCGTGGTGATGGCAGTCCTAACAAGCTCGCTGCTGGTGCGCGGGGTGATGCGCCTGAGCGAGCGGCGCGCCTCGTTCGTTTCCGCCGTGACCCACGAGCTGCGCACCCCGCTGACCACCTTCCGGCTTTATTCCGACATGTTGGAAAGCGGCGCAGTGAAACCGGAAAAACGCGGTGAATACCTGCGCGTGCTTTCGCGGGAAGCCGACCGGCTTTCCCACCTCGTGGAAAACGTGCTCTCGTTTTCCAGAATCGAACGCGGCAGCGCCCGGTCGGTGGTTCGCGAAACGACGGTTTCCGATCTGTTGGAGCCGATGCGCGAGCGGCTCGAAGCCCGTCTCGCCACCGCCGGGATGACGCTTGAGATGGACAGCTCGTGCGCGCTCCGGGTCCGCGTGGACTCCGCCGCCGTGGAACACATCCTTTTCAACCTCATCGACAACGCCGCGAAATACGCGTCATCGGGAGAGCATCCTGCTGTCGTCATCAAGGTCCGTGACGCCGGTGGAAATCTGGAAATCAGCGTGTCCGACCATGGACCCGGGATTCCTGTTTCCGAGCGCCGCCGGATTTTCAATGCCTTCCACAAGTCCGCCCGCGAGGCGGCGGAAAGCAGGCCGGGTGTGGGATTGGGACTCGCGCTTTCCCGTCGCCTGGCCAAGTCCCTCGGTGGCGGGCTGGAGTGCGTGGATTCGGAGCAAGGGGCGTGTTTTGTGCTGCGTTTGCCTCTTGAGTGAAATCACAAGAAGCGGAGTTACAAGATAAGGATTTTCCGCTACGATGCTTCCCATGATCGTCGCCTCCAAACACTCTGCCGCTGTCACCGCTGCCTGCCGGACGATTGAGAACGCGGCAGAAGTCATCCGCTTCGCCATCGGCGAGTGTTCGCTGGGGGCGATCCTCGTCGCAGCGTCGGAGAAAGGAGTGTGCTGCATCACTCTCGGGGACGATCCGGATTTCCTGTTGGAGGATTTGCAGAACCGCTTCCGGAAGGCCGAGTGCATCGGCGGTGATGCGGATTTCGAGAAAATCGTTGCCAAAGTCATCAGAGTTGTCGAGGCACCCAAGCTCGGCCTCGACCTGCCGCTAGATATCCGCGGGACTGCGTTCCAACAGCGCGTCTGGCAGGCGCTGCGGGAAATTCCACCCGGATCGACTGCGAGTTATTCGGATGTTGCGGGAAAAATCGGCAGCCCCAAGTCCGTCCGCGCCGTGGCCGGGGCGTGCGCGGCGAACTCGATCGCCGTGGCCATTCCCTGTCACCGCGTCGTCCGGACTGACGGAAATCTTTCCGGATACCGGTGGGGCGTGGAACGCAAGCGATTTCTGCTAGAGCGCGAAACCACTGCGTAACCATGGATCTCTTCGGCAACGACCCCGCAGCCAACCTGCTGCCCTGTGACGGCACGGTGAATTATTTCGGGCCAATCCTCACACCCGCCGACACCCGCCGTTTTTACGAAACGCTACTCGGTGAAATTCCGTGGAAGAACGACGAGGCGGTGATTTTCGGAAAACGCATCATCACTGCCAGGAAAGTCGCCTGGTATGGCGATTCCGATTTCTCCTACACCTACTCCGGCACCACCAAACAAGCACTCATCTGGACGGACGATCTCGCCGCCCTCAAAACCATTGTCGAGCAACTCACCGCCACCCGCTTCAACTCGTGCCTGCTCAATCTCTATCACGACGGTAACGAAGGCATGGCCTGGCACAGCGACGACGAAAAATCGCTTGGCAGGAATTCCACCATCGCTTCCGTCAGCCTTGGCGCGGAGCGGGAATTCCGCCTCAAGCACAAGCGCACGGATGAAAAGATTTCCGTTCTGTTGGAGAGTGGCAGCCTGCTCGTCATGAAGGATACCACCCAGACCCACTGGCTTCACAGCATCCCGAAAGCGAAGAAGATCAAGACACCAAGGATCAATCTCACCTTCCGGACGATGGTCGTGAAGTGAGGCTTCAACTCCAGCCCTTGCTCCACGCCTCGAACTCCGAAGGCCGCAGACGGTAGCGCGCGATGTTTCCGCCATGCAGGCAACCCAACTCGGTTTCCACGACCTCGATGAATTTCGCGCGTTCTCCCTCAGAAATCAATTTCACTGCCTCCCCGGCGATCCATTTGGCCGCCGCGCGTTTATCCATGGCGCCCAGCACCACCTCTCTAACGAACTGTCCGATCACCGCGCGATGACGCAGGCGGAACGGATCCGGATCTCCCAAAGACTGGCGCACCGCCGAGTAGCGGGCGCAGGAACGCCGGTAAGCCCAGGCGAAGACATCCCGCAGATACTCGATCCGGTTCAACTCGTAAACACCTAGCAGCCCGCCGATGTAATCGTGCGGATCCACATCGACAAACGACAGCGGGCAGAGGTTGTAACGGATGAGCGGGATATTCGCCGCCAGGCGCGAAACCCGTTTGTTCACGTCCTCGAATGGCTGCAAGTACGGCAGATGCACCATCGCGAAAAACGCCTGCTCGAATGGATTCCGCACCGCCGCCGCCTTCACCAGGATTTGCTCGAACCGCTCGTCGATGAGTTGCGGCACCTCCAGCGGGTGGAAGACCGTGCCACTGATCGCAACCGGGCGCGACCGCACCCGTCCGCTTGCCCCGGGATCGGGCAGCAGGTTGTCGGAGAGCATCGCATGAAGATTGCAGATCGTGTAGCGGTTGAAATCGATTTCCCCCGCTTGGTCCGCCAACATCTCGATGGCCGCCTTGTGGTTGAGGATCATCTGGGTTTCCTGAGTGCCCTTGCCCTCGGCGTCTTCACCGCGTTCGAGCAGGCGCTGGGTTTCCAGCAACGAATAGGTATTCCCTTCCAGACGACTGGAATTCCACGAGAGATCGATGAGCAGGCGGTCCATCACCTGCCGCAGATAAGTGCCGGCAGGAAGCGCGCTCAATCCCACTTGGCCGAGATCTTCGAGTTCCTTCCGCAAATTTTCCGGGAGATAGAACGTCTCGTTCGGTCGATAGGCCTCGAGAAACGCCCCCTGATAGCCCACCGGCATCCTTTGAGACATGGGAAGCTGGATCGTCCGGCGGATGTCCAAAGCCGGGGAGGAAAGCCAATCGAGCCGGGTTTTGTAAACCGGGGGTTCTTCCATCACCACGGACTTCATCGGAAACCGATCATGCTCCGGGACAAGATAGCGCCGGGCGCGTCCCTGCCCTTTGGGTTCGAGGCGTTTTTCAGAGACCATCTGGTCCAGTCTCCGTTGCAAGGTCCGCTTGGGAAATCCGAGCTCCGGATTCTCAAGTAACTCCTTCACAGACGCCCCGAATGTCCGCGCTGCGATGATGCGGTGCAGGTTGTCGAAATCCTGATCTGGAATTTGAAGTGGCATGATTCCCGGTTGATGTGGCACGATTTGATAATATCGCGCCACTTCCGAGCTCTTTATGGCACGATTAATCGAATCGTGCCACTATAATCTTCAAATTTTCAAAATCGTGCCACTTGCCGTTCATTCGCTGAAGTCTCGGCCGGTCAAAGTCCGGCGGGATGGCGCATCACGTGGCCTCTTCCCTGGCGAGTCGCCGTTTTCCAGCGCGGGCCGGATTCACCACCCGGTCCCCCGGTGTCCAGCCGCAGACCGGCGACGGTCATGAAGACGTGGCCGTTCCGGATATACAAGGTGATCCATTTGCCCTCGCCCTTTTTGCCATAGGAAAAATAGCCTCTCGACGGCATGCTGCCCTTCAGGAGACCCGCCTCGCGCAAAACATACGACACTGTGCCGGAACAATCGTAGCCGGAATCCTGCAATCTCGCATGACCGCCGCCCCACTTGTAAGGCTTGCCCTGAAGCCGG
>JAIFNK010000311.1:4989-7433 GCA_020047775.1 Akkermansia sp.
TCCCGGCAGCGATCGCACGGATCACCGCCGCGGGGGCTCTTCTCGGGGCATAGGCGAGTCCGTCTTTCAGCAGCGCCGTGCGACCGCTTTCGAAATGGTAGGAAACCGGTTGCCGTGCTTTTACCTGGCTGGAGCAGGAAACCAAGCCTCCGACAAGCGGCAGGCAGATGGTCAGGAGAAGGGGAAAACTTTTCATGGCAAAAAGTTTTTCAAAAATAATTAAGAAAAGCAAACTATTTTATCCCCATCCCATCAAAAAATGCGACGACTTGCTGCAAGGCCCGGGCCCGATGGCTCAAGGAATTTTTGATTTCATCGCCTAATTCCGCGAATGTCTTCTCATGGCCGTCGGGGACAAAAAGCGGATCATATCCAAACCCGCCATCCCCATGAAGCGCCTCCACGAGACGCCCTTCGACCGTTCCGCTGAACGCCGCCCGCTCGGAACCACTGCGGGCGAGCACCATCGTGCAGCGGAAACGAGCGCTGCGGTCCGCCTTCCCGGCCATCTCCGCAAGCAAGCGGGCGTTGTTCTTCGCGTGGTTTCCCTCCTCACCTCCGTAGCTGGAAGACCAGACGCCGGGAGCACCGCCGAGCGCATCCACTTGCAGGCCGGAATCATCGGAAAGCACCCAACCCTCCACCCGGCGGCTGATCCCCTCCGCCTTCAAGCGTGCGTTTTCCAAAAAAGTCGTCCCCGTTTCCTCGATTTCCGGAAATTCCGGAAACGCCGTGGCATCCAGCACCTCGAAGCGGTCTCCGACCATCGCCCGGATTTCCCCGGTTTTGTGGGGATTACGGGTCGCGATGATCAAGCGGGGCGGCGGTTGCATGGGCTCTCGCTAAACATAAATTGAAATTCTGGCGAAGTTTTTTGAATAATTTCCGGGTTGGCGGCACTTATACACATGATGAAAGCAATCACCTGGCTCGCCTCCGTAACCGTGGGAGTGGCCGCCCTCTCCTCCTCCGCCTTCGCGACAACCCCTGCAGGCTGGTCCACTGATCTCGACAAAGCCTTCGAAAAGGCCAAGGCCGAGAAAAAGTCCGTGCTCGTGGAATTCACCGGTTCCGACTGGTGCCCACCTTGCATCGCCATGCGCAAGAATGTCTTCTCCAAGAAGGAATTCGTCGATGCCGCCTCGAAAAAATACATTCTCGTCGAACTCGATTTCCCGAAAGGCGACAAGGCCCTCGCGGAAAAAAACGAGCCGTTTGCAAAGAAATACAAAATCGAAGGCTTCCCGACAGTGATCCTCTTCAACTCCGAAGGTAAGGAATTCACCCGCTTTTTCGCCTCCGAATTTCCGAAAACCGAGGACTTCCTCAAACACATCGACGAAGCGCTCGTGAAGAAGGATCTCGATTGATCTTCCAAATCCACTCCCACCACCCCCGCCCGACCCTCGTCGCGGCGGGGTTTTTTCTGAAATCCCACCATCCCATGAAAACCATCATTCGTTCCGCCGTCGTTCTCATCGCCTCAGCCTCCCTCTCCTTCGCCAGTGAAGGCTGGCTCACCGACTGGGAAGCCGCCAAAGCCAAGTCCAAGGCGGAAAACAAACCGATCCTCCTCAACCTCACCGGCTCCGACTGGTGCGGATGGTGTATCAAGATGGAGAAAGAGATCCTTTCCCAAAAGGCCTTCAAAGACTTTGCCGCTGAAAATCTCGTGCTCATGGAAGCGGATTTCCCGAAGAAAAAGCAGCTGTCCGCCGCTCTTAAAAAGCAAAACGCCGAACTCGAAAAACAATACCTCGCCGGAGGATATCCGACTGTTTTTCTGCTCGATGCCGAGGGCAAAAAACTCTCCGAAGACCTCGGAATGCTCAAAGTGGGTCCGAGCGAGTTCGTCGCCAAACTCAAGGAACTCATCGCCAAAGCGAAAAAGTAAGACCTTGGGAAAATGGCCCGGGATCCGTGAAGACGCTGCGCTCAAACAGGTGGCGGCTTCCGCACATGACCCACCGGTCCATGATTCCAAGCGGATTTCCCGGAGCAGTGGACAGACGGTTGCTCCGGTGCCCGCCGCGTCGTCCGATCATTGTTGGAGCCGAGGGTTTTTCTTTCCAATCAGGCACCCGGGTTGCACATTCCGGACCCTTTGCCGATCATGTCAGAACGTAAACCATTCCCATTTCGCGATTTCGAACCCAAATGGCAGGCCCGCTGGGAGGCGGAGAAAACCTTCCGCACGCCCGGCCCCGGCGATGCCGATTTCGACGCCACCAAGCCGAAATACTACGTGCTCGACATGTTTCCCTACCCCAGCGGCGCGGGCCTCCACGTGGGCCATCCGGAAGGCTACACCGCCACCGACATCATCGGCCGCTTCAAGCGGATGAACGGCTTCAACGTGCTACACCCGATGGGCTATGACTCGTTCGGCCTGCCCGCCGAGCAATACGCCATCAAGACCGGCCAGCATCCGGCGATCACCACCG
>JAIFNK010000200.1:0-13262 GCA_020047775.1 Akkermansia sp.
GCGTTCACACCGGCACCTTGTCGAGCTGGAACGCATCGTACACCGCGCGGGCGGCGTCTTCGATGCGGGTCTCGTCCACGGTCACGGCGATTTCCGCGCCGTCGATTTCACGGCTCCGGGATTTCCAGTGCGCGGCAGATTTTCCGGGCGAGCAGATCCGGGACCTCCACGTGTCGGGGGACGGGTTCGCGCCTACCGGTATTGGGGTTCCAATAAATCGAATGGGAACCGCCCTCGCGTTTGAGCGGGCAACCGTTGGTTTCGAGATGGCGGATCAGCTCCTTGCGCTTCATGCAAGGGCGAGGGGAATTAATTTCTCCCCACTTCCCAAGCTGGCGCGGGCGTCCTCGCGGCGGTCTTCCAGCAGCAGGAGAATCGACTCGCGGAGCGATTCAAGCGCCTCATCCTGGGTAAGTCCCTGGCCGTTGCCTTCAGGAAACTCGGGGGAGAATGCAACGAACCATTCCCCATCGCGCAACACGCGGGCGGTAAACTTGGCAGGCGTTTTCATACGCTTAATGTGCATCCAGCGGTAGTTTGCTGCAAGTGTGGAATCACCAGGCGGGGCTTTGGGTGCGCTTCGCGGCGACCGGTGATCGCCGCTACACCGGCACCTTGTCGAGCTGGAACGCGTCGTGCACCGCGCGGGCGGCGTCTTCGATGCGGGTCTCGTCCACGGTCACGGCGATCTTGATTTCCGAGGTGGAAATCATGCCGATGTTGATGCCCGCGTCGCCGAGGGCCTTGAACATGGTGGCGGCGACGCCCGAATGGGACCGCATGCCGATCCCCACGGCGGAGAGTTTCGCGATGCCGGCTTCCGTCTCGATCTTCGAGTTCGGCATGCCGGCGAGCAGCGGCTTGAGCGCGGCCTGGGCCTTGCCGAGGTCGCTTGAGTGCATCGTGAACGAGTGGCGGGCGAAGCCGTCGTGCGCGATGTTGGAAATGATCATGTCGAGGTTGATCTCCGCTTCGGCAAGCGCGCCGAGGATCATACCCGACATCCCGGGTTCGTCGGGGATGCCGGTGATGGTGATGCGCGCTTGCGAGCGTTCGATTGAAACGCCGCGGATGACGACGTTTTCCATATTGGGATGTTCTTCTAACACGAGGGTTCCGGGATTATCGTTGAGTGAGGAGCGGACTTCGAAAACGACGCCGAATTTCTTGGCGAACTCGACAGAGCGGGATTGCATGACCTTGGAGCCGGAGGAGGCCATCTCCAACATTTCGTCATAGGAAATTTCCGGCAGTTTGCGGGCGTTTTTCACCACCCGCGGGTCGCAGGTGTAAACGCCGTCCACATCGGTGAGAATCTGGCAAACGTCGGCCTTGAGCGCGGCGGCGACGGCGATGGCGGTGAGGTCGGAACCGCCGCGGCCGAGGGTGTGGATCATGCCGTCCGGGGTGACGCCTTGGAATCCGGCGACAACGAGGGTTTTCCCCTCGGCGAGGAAACCCTGCATCAACGACGGGTCCATGTTGAGAATGCGGCCGCGGGTGTGGGAGCCGGTGGTGTGGATGCCGGCCTGGCTGCCGGTGATCGATGCCGCGTCCACGCCGATCTCGAGCAGCGCGATGGCGAGCAGGGCGATGGATTGCTGTTCGCCGGTGGCGAGCAGCACGTCGAGTTCGCGTTCCGAGGGATTCCCGGAGATTTCCTTGGCCATCTTGATCAGGTTGTCGGTCATCCCTGACATGGCGGAGACCACGGCGACGACTTGGTTCCCCTCGTCGCGGGTGCGTTTCATCCGCGCGGCGACGTTGCGGATCCGGTCGAGAGAGCCGACGGAAGTGCCGCCGTATTTTTGAACGATGAGTGCCATGGGTGTTTCAATCCTCGCGCCCGGGTGCGGGGCGACCGGGCGGGAGTGAAGGTGAACTTGGTAAACTTGGCAAGATTTTGAAGCAACCGGAGGATTTCCGGGCGATTTCCCCAGGCGGGCCTGACAGCGGATTGCCGTGTTACGCCGGACGGCGGAACCTGAAGCTGACAGGCTCAGCCCCAGCGCACCGCCCACTCCGCGGGCAGGCGCGCGGGCTTCCCTTCCGGCATCTGGACGAGTGCGAGTGCCTGCCGGGCGGCGACCAGCAGCGCGCCGTCCGACTCGCGGGTCATTTCAAAGGCGCACCAGAAGCGGGCGCGGGAGATTTCATCGAGCCGGCCGCGGATGATGAGCCAGTCGCCGAGGCGGGCCGGGCGCTTGTAATCAATCTCGGTGCGGGTGACGACCGGGTAGAGGTGCGTTTCCGACATGGCGCGGAGGTCCATGCCCATCTTTGCGGCAAGACGGGTGCGGCAGGTTTCGATCATCCGCAGGTAGGCGATGTTGTGGACGACCTGGCCACAGTCGGTGTCGAAGAACATCACTTCCTCGCGGGTTTCAAAGGTGGGGATGGCGTCGGGCATGCGGAGATTCAGGCGCAGGTGTGGACAATCTGCAATGTTCGCTTGTGGGTGGGGATGGAAATGGCTTAATCATACCGCGATGTGTCCTGGAAAACTCCATTTGCTGCGGTTCGCCGGATTGTGGACGATGACAGCCGCCAGTCTGTGCGCAGGGAATTTCACGCCCCCCGCGGAGGGGCCTGTCGCTTTCCGGCGCGATCGGATCCCGCTTGATGCGGAGACGATGGGAGGCCTTTCACGGCAACTCGTTACGCTTGCCCGGGGAGTGGATGCCCAACTCGCGGTCAATCGCCGGGCCGCCGCCCAAATGCTCGCGCTCTCGATCGCGTTAGATCCTGGAAACGGCCAGGCGAGAAATGTGATCGCCGACTTTGAAGCGGGAAATTTCCCATCAACCGTCGATTCCGAGCAGCTCGAAAAGTCCCACACCCGCATTTGGCAATACCTTTCCTGGCTGGAAACTCCGGAAGCCGGCACCGACGGCCAGACGCTCGCGGCCTGCTTGACCGACATCATGGTGATTTCCGATCCGAAGCACCCCAAGGCCCAGGCACTGCCCGCAAAGGGAGAGCGGGGTCAGTGGAAAGACTGGATCGCGGAAATCACCGTTTTCGAACCGAGCGTTGCTCCTGAGGCACCCGCGCCCGGGAAATCCGCCGACTCCACAACCGGCGGCCCCGGCATCCTTCTCGAAAAAGCGCAAGTCTCCACAGTCATGTGGAGGAGCAAGGTCCTGGCGGATTCCGTAAAATGGGAGCAGCAAGTGGCACCGCTTCAGATGGTCGCGAGGGTGCGCCGAAATCCGGATGGCGAGCCAAGGCCGTTTTCAATTTCCATCGGGCATCAGGAAGAAGAGGGGGCGCTCCGGGAACTGGGACGCATGATTGTCAGACTGCTCAAGACTCAATACAGCGCCCTGCCCGCTGGAGGTCAGGTCACGATCACCGGCAAGGAGCTCGAACAGTACCGTCCGCAGTCGCGCCGACAATCGATCAGTGCCGCCGCCGCGGTCTTGGCGAGTGCGGCTGTTTCAGGTCGCGAGCCGGACGCCACGATCATCGGCGTGGTCGATGACACCGGCGCGTTCAAGCTGCCCGGCAGATTTTGGAGCCAGCTTCAGGCGCTCGGCCCCGGGACCGGCAAGCGGCTGATTCTGCCTGCGGCGGCCTCGGATTACCTGCTCTCCATGTTGGCCTTGGAGAGGCCTCAGCTGTTTCTCGAATACGAGATTCTCATTGCCTCGAATTTCCAGGAACTCCAGGCGTTCTCCGCGAAGACGCCTGACGAAGCGCTGGCGAAGTCCATCGACAGCTTCCGGGAAATCCGCGAAAAGGCCGGCGGCCAGGTGCTCGGACAATACGTCGCAAACCCGTTTGTCCGGAGGCGTCTGGTAGAAATCGTCCAAGCAGCACCCTACCATTTTTCTGCGAGAATGCTGGCGATCCAAGGTGCCGGAAACCGCCCGACCGAGGTGACGCGCAATGTGCTCGCCGCCGAACTCCGACGTGCGATCGAACCGATGGAAAAAATCGTGGACCGGGAGAGTTTTGATTTGTTTTCCGGGGAGATCAACCGCCTTGGGTCCATCAACGACCTTTGTCGCGAGCAGGTGGATCGCCTTCTCCGCTATAGCTCGAAGGACGACCGGGCCCTGGTGGCCGGTGTCCAGGAGATGATCACCGGCATCCGGGCGATCGAACGCAGCGCCCGCGCCCGAGGGGAGGATTACGATATGCAGTTTGCGGTTGATCAGGCGTTCACCCGGCTGAAGGAAGCCTATCAACGCGTCATCACGGAGCTTGCCCTCGCGGCGGATGATCCGGAACCCGGCAACTCGCATTAACAGCTTTCCGATTTCCCGGCCCGACTCCACATGCTTGAAAACTTGCATTTTTTGAGTAACCCCACAGCATGCCGCCCACCCGTGTTGCGAGTTGTGCCATTATTCTTTTCCAGGACTTTCCCGGTGGTTTTCGCCGCCGGATTGATGGTTTCCTGTGACACGCCGCAGAAGCGGGCCCTGCGGGAGCTTTCGAAAATCCGTGTCGAGCCCTCCGGCCGTGCCTTGTTGCATGCCGTGATCGAGCAAGACTCCCGCCGCGTCGGATGGCTTCTCGACATCGGGGTTTACACCGAACTCCGGGATGAAACCGGGCGAACACCGGTTAGGATCGCCATCGAAAACAGGGACCTTTCCTCCACTTTCAAACTGCTCGACGCCAGGGCTAACGTAAACGCCGCCACCGCGGATCAGGTGAGCGTTCTTGGCGTCGCCGTTGAACGGGGCGAGACCGCCGTCGTTGAAAAACTGCTAGCCGCCGGTGCCCGCACGGACGGGCGGATGCCGGACGGGGAGAAAATCCTGCCTTGGGCGATCCGCAAGGGACGCCTCACGTTCGTCAGAGCCATGATGAAATCTGGAGCGGATCCCCATCTCAAGGATCACCTCGGAAATCCCCTCCTCCACGTGGCCATGGAGGCCGGACGGCGGGATCTTGTGGACGCGCTCATCGAGCTCGGAGCCGACCCCGGAGCCACCAACAGCGCCGGGGAAACCACCCTCCAAATCGCCTTCCGCCACGGATGGATGGATTCCATTTCCAAGCTCGCCGCCGCAGGTGCCGACCCGAACGCGCCGGCCGTCGATGGCCTCACTCTGCTGGACCGCGCCATTGCGGACAGGAACCTGGATCAAATCAAGCTGCTCCTCAAAATCGGAGCCGATCCGAATCGCCGCCCGGCATCCACCGTGGCGTCCACCCCTTTGGAACAGGTGTTCAAGGCGGGAGATTTAGAGCTTTTCCAGGTTTTCCTCGATCATGGTTCCAAGCCTCCCGAGGGAAATTGGGATCCGTGGTTGTGGACTGCGTATGAGCACCGTGATCTCGAAGCGGCACGACTCCTTCTGCGTCGGGGCGCGAGCGCAGCAGCCCCTGGCCCTAACGGACTCCTCCTCGTCGAAACGGCGGCGCTCGTCGGTGAGGGATCGTTTGTCAAATTGATCACCGACTACGGCAACCCCACCGGGAATGCGCTTCGCCAAGCGATCTCCCGGGATGATCGGGACATGGTCAGCTTGCTGCTCACTTGTGGCCTGCCGATCAATGTTACCCGCTTCCCCACACGGGAAACCCTGCTCAGTCAGGCCATTCAACTCAGGAGGGACCGTGTCGCCGCGCTGCTGGTCGAGAGCGGTGCCGACATCCACCTGCGGGTTCCGGAAGGCCAGCCCCCGCTCCACCTCGCCATCGTCAACGGCTGCCACCGCACCGTGAAGGCGTTGCTTGATGCCGGTGCCGACCCCAACACCCCGTTCACCCTGCCGGTATCCCCGGATTTCATCAAACAGGTCCGCCCCGGCGTGATGCGCTCGGTGATGCGCTTTGACCGCAATTTCACTCCGCTGATGCTTGCGGCGGATTCCGGCGTCATTTCAACCACCCGCCATCTGCTCCGCGCCGGGGCGAAAACCAACGTCAGAACCCGTTCTTACAGTCTTTGGCCGCTCAATTTCGCCTCCCGCAGGAGCGACGTGAAAATGATGCGGCTCATTCTGGGCAAGGATCCCATTCGCGAGGAGCGTCACATCGAGATCCGGCTGTCCGAGCAGCGTGCCCGGCTGATCGACGCCTCGGGCAACGAGCTCTTCACCACCAAGGTTTCTACCGGCCGGCCCGGCTTCTCAACCCCCACCGGTGAGTTCGTCATCACGGACAAGAACCGTGATTGGACGTCCACGATTTATCACGCCAGCATGCCGTATTTCCAGCGGCTCAGCTGCAGTGACTTCGGGCTCCATCAGGGAGTCGTCCCCGGTTACCCGGCATCCCACGGCTGCATCCGCGTGCCCGCAGGGAACGCCGCCAAGCTCTTCACGATGACGGAAGCGGGAGACCGGGTGAGAATCTTGCCGTGAGGCGGCGGATAGATCCTATAGGTCCTATAAGACCCATCAAGGAGACTCCGGCAGCTTCTGAAATCACCACCCCAGAATACGCGTCACCGCGGTTCGCAGCGCCGCTTCCAGCACGGCGGCTTCGCCTTGGCTGATGGGAATCGTCAGCTTGCGCACCGTCTTGTCCGCAGCGCTCTGGCGGGAAATGCTGAGAAGATAAGGAGCACGGTCCGGGTCGTCCTGAAAGG
This sequence comes from Akkermansia sp., assembly GCA_020047775.1. Classification (GTDB taxonomy): domain Bacteria; phylum Verrucomicrobiota; class Verrucomicrobiia; order Verrucomicrobiales; family Akkermansiaceae; genus Luteolibacter. Next base: position 6,554 of record JAIFNK010000200.1, read on the forward strand.
TCAGCTCGAACGTGCTGTTCGCCTTCTCCGACTGATGGAAAAGCTTGGCCTGTGGGATCCGGCCTTGCAGCGCCGCCAGCGCGGAACCGATATCCGGGAGGCCCCACTTCATCGTGATCTTGTTCTCCCAGTCGAACTGCTTTTCACCGGACTGCGCGGCGGCATCGACAAAAATGCAGGCTTTCGCCTTGTTCAGACCGAAGCGCACCACGCCGCCACTGCCGCGGGAGTTTGGCTTGTAAATCGCGTATTCCGAGGTGCGTTCGGTGGCGGGGGAGGAATCGAGGATGGTGTCGTTCATGGGGTTGGATTGTTTGATTCGTCCACAAGCTGCGCCGTGATTCGGCGGACGGCAAGTAAAAAGTGTTCAGGAGAACATTTTCAGGCGAACACAAGAGCCGCTTCAAGCCATTCTGCCGGCACTTCCTGGATCATCGTGTGAAATCAACCTTGGCCAGTCCCCTTCCGGCAGGCACGCTCCTGCCTGATGAACGCCCGCGTCCTCATTGACGGCCCTTCGGAGCTCGTTTTCGACTATGCCATACCGGCAGGGCTCGACGTGCGCCCCGGCTGCCGCGTGCGCATCCCGCTGCGGCGGAAATCGGCCACGGGCACGGTGCTGTCCACCGGCGAGCCCGAGCAGGCGGATTTCGCACTGCGGGAGTTGGAATCCCTCATCGATCCCGAGCCGCTGATCACTCCGGTCCTGCTGCGCACTGCGGACTGGATCGCGCATTACTACGGCTCCAGTATCGAATCGGTCATCCGGTCGGTGCTTCCCGAGGGCGTGCGCTCGGAGGAAAACTCCGCGAAAACCCGCCGCGTCGCGGTGCTCGATGCCGCACCGGATCCAGCCGTGCTCGCGAAACTGGAAAAACGGGCGCCGCGCCAGTTCGCCATTCTTTCCCTGCTCGCGCACGCCCCGGACATGCGCCTACCCGTCGCCGACCTTGGCGACGGCAATGCCGCCACGCTCAAATCCATGGAAAAGACCGGCCTGCTCCGCCTCGTCGCCGAGGAAGTCCGCCGCGATCCGGACGCCGACAACGTCGAGGAAATCCTCGAATCCAAGCCGCTCCAGCTCAACCCCGGCCAGGCCGCCGCACTCGATGTCGTGCTCGCCGCCGTCGCCGATCCGAAAGCCTCAAAGCCCATCCTGCTGCTAGGTGTCACCGGATCAGGGAAAACCGAGGTCTATCTGCAAGCCGCCCAACGCGCCCTCGATCTCGGAAAAACCGTGCTTGTCCTCGTTCCGGAAATTTCCCTCACCCCGCAGACCGTCCGCCGTTTCAAATCCCGCTTCGCCGGCATGCAGGACCAGGTCGCCGTGTTGCACTCGAATCTCTCCCAGGGCGAGCGCTTCGACGAGTGGCACCGCATCCGCAAGGGCACCGCCCGCATCGTCATCGGCGCGCGTTCCGCCGTCTTCGCTCCGCTGCCGGATCTCGGGCTCATCCTCGTCGATGAGGAGCACGAAAACACCTACAAGCAGGAAAACGTCCCGCGCTACCATGGCCGGGACGTCGCCGTGCTGCGCGCCGCCTTCGAGCCGTGCGCCATCGTGTTAGGCTCCGCCACCCCCTCGCTTGAATCCTGGAACAACACGCTCACTAACAAATACGAACTGCTGCGCCTCAACGAGCGCGCCGACGGAGCATCCATGCCGCTCGTGCGGGTCGTGGACATGCGCATCGAGCAAACCAAGCACAAAGGCGGTCCCGCGATTCTCTCCGACAAGCTGCGCACCGCGCTCGAGCAGCGCTTGGAAAAAGGCGAGCAGTCCATCCTCTTCCTCAACCGCCGCGGCTTCGCCCGGTCGCTCCAGTGCACCGCCTGCGGCCACGTCTGCCAGTGCCCGCACTGCGCCGTGGCCCTCACCTATCACCGCACCGACGAACGGCTCGTCTGCCACGTCTGCGGCTATCAATCCATCGTCCCGCGGAAATGCCCCGAGTGCCGCGATCCTAACATCCTGCTCCAGGGCTACGGCACCCAGAAGGTCGAGGAGGTGATGGCCAAGGTTTTTCCGAAAGCGAAATTCGCCCGCATCGACGCCGACGCCATGCGCCGGAAGAACGCCCTGCGCGACACCTTGTCCGCCTTCAAGTCCCACAAGATCGACATCCTGATCGGCACGCAGATGATCGCCAAGGGCCTGCATTTCCCGAACGTCACGCTCGTCGGCATCCTCAACGCCGACCTCGGCCTGCACGTCCCGGACTTCCGCGCGGGCGAGCGCACCTTCCAGCTCATCACCCAGGTCGCCGGCCGCGCCGGGCGGGGCGATCTTGAAGGCGAGGTCATCGTCCAGACCTTCACGCCGCACTCGCCGTCCATCCAGTTCGCCCGCAAGCACGACTTCGACGGGTTTTCCGAGCAGGAAATGGAGTTCCGCCGCGAGTTCTCCTTCCCGCCCTACGCCCACTGCGCCGTGCTGACGTCCCGCTCCACCCACGAGCGCCGCGCCGAGTTCACCCTGCAAACCCTCCACCTGCGCCTCGCGGAGAATCTTCCTAACGGCATCACCCTCGGCGAGGTGCTGCCCTCGCCGCTCATCCGCTCGCACGGCCAGTTCCGATTCCAAATCACCCTGCGTTCCCACCGCGCGCGCCCCCTCACCAACCACGTCCAACAGATCCTCGCCAAAACCAGCCTGCCTGAGGACGTCACCGTCGTCTTCGACATGGACGCGTTGAATTTCTCGTAACGCTGGCTTTTACGGCCGGAGATTGATTTCCCCGCCTGCGGGTGGCGATCAAAGCGCGAGCTCCGAGAGCGGCAGGCCGTGGGCGAGAGCAACAGGCTGGCAGGTGAGGTTGCCGCCCATGACATTGATGCCTCCTAACAACTCCCTGCGGATCCGGCACGCTTCGGCGAGTCCCTTCTCGGCAATGAGCAGGGTCCACGGATGGGTGACGTTGTTGAGAGCCTGGGTCGCGGTGCGCGAATAGGCTCCTGGCATGTTGGCCACGCAGTAGTGCAACACGCCTTCTTCCTCGTAGGTCGGATGCTGGTGGGTCGTTGGCCGGGTGGTCTCGGCGCAGCCGCCCTGGTCCACGGCGATGTCCACGAAGACGCTGCCGTGCGGCATCAGTCGGAGCATCTCGCGGGTGATGAGCTTGGGAGCCTTGGCACCGGGGACTAACACCGCCCCGATGACCAAGTCCACCCGTGGCAGCAGGTCGGCGAGATTCGCCTCATTCGAGTAAACGGTGTTCGTGCCCATGGTGATGTCGAGAAACCGCATGCGCTCGAAATCGACCTCCAGGATGGTCACGTCCGCGCCGATCCCGGTGGCGACGCGGGCGGCGTTCACCCCGGCCGTGCCGCCACCGAGCACGACGACCCTGCCGGGAGCGACACCCGGCACGCCGCCTAACAAGGATCCGCGACCGCCGCAATGCCGGGCGAGGTGATAGGAGCCAACAATGGCGGACATGCGCCCGGCGATTTCACTCATCGGCTCAAGCAATGGCAGGTGACGGTTCACCTCGATGGTTTCGTAGGCGATCGAGGTGCAGCCCGAGGCCATCAGGCCTTCGGTGAGTGGCTTGTTCGCCGCAAGGTGGAGGTAGGTGAAGAGCACATGCTGTGGCCCGAGCATGGCGACTTCATCCGGTTGCGGCTCCTTGACTTTCACGATCAGCTCCGCTTCGGCGAAAACGGTGGCGGCAGTAGCGGCCATCTTCGCCCCGGCAGCTTCATATTGTGCGTCCGAGTAGCTGGCCCCTTCGCCGGCACCGCGCTGGACCCAGACGTGGTGGCCGCGTTTGACGAGTTCCGCGACCGATCCGGGGATCATACTCACGCGGTTTTCCTGAGCCTTGATTTCCTTGGGAACTCCGATGTTCATGGTGCGCAAATTCTATGGAACCCGTTTGCGAATACGAGAGGAAAACCGCTGAAAACCTTAACTTTCCGCAGGGGGCGGCCCCGGTTGGCAGGCTCCGGTTTTAGCAAGCTTGAACAAGGTTCCGTGAAGCCCGTGTGAAATCCCCGTGAAGCGCTGTTTTTGAATCGCGATTGTGCGTGGACCATCGAATCCTGCGGGAATGATTCGTCAATTCCACCGGTTGTTATGGATCGCAGGGCTCACCGGTCTCTTGGCGCTGCTCGCGCGTCCCTATCATGACGGGGCGCTGCGCTACGGATTGCCGCTTGCGCTTCTGGCGGTATGGTCGGCGATGCTGTGGCATGTGTGGCGGTGGAAATGCCAGAGGTTGATTCTGCTCGTGCTTCCGCTGATGCTGGCCGTTCCATTTGTCCTGCCCGGGAAACCCATTGACCCGGGAAAATTGCGCGGCCTCCATGTCGCGGCATTGGAGCGGATGAAAGGGATCCGCTACGTCTGGGGGGGCGAGAGCCGCCGGGGGATTGATTGCTCCGGCCTGCCACGCCGGGCCTTGCGGGATGCATTGTGGAGGACCGGTTGGGAAGATGGAAATGGTGAGGCGCTCCGCGAGTGGGCGCGGCAGTGGTGGTTCGACACGAGTGCCAAGGCCCTTGGACAAAATTACCGGGGCTTCACCCGCCCGCTTGGCTTGGGCGGAAAACTGCGTGACCTGGATTTCGAAAAGCTATCATCCGGCGACTTGGCGGTGACGGCGGACGGGCGGCATGTGATGGTCTATCTCCGCGACGGGAAATGGATTCAAGCGGACCCCGTGGCGTCCAAGGTGATTGTCGGACACCCGCAGCGGGACCGGATTTCCTGGTTCGACAGCCAAGTGACCCTGCACCGGTGGACGCTGCTAGAGTGATCGCCGCCGCCCCCGCCTGCTTCAGGCTCTTTCACAGCGCACCGCGTTTCGCGCGCTTCAGGAGGACTTCCTGGCGTTTTTCCAACATCTCGGCACGTTGTGGATCGCCCGCGGTGCGGTAGTAGCCGCAGATCATTTTATAGATGGCGGACTCGGTGGTGGCGCGGAACCAATCCTTGGTGCCGGTCTCGACGACACGTTTGAAGGCGAGCTCGATGTCCCGCGCAGCCTTGCGGCCGAGCTCGGGATCGTCTTTCAAATAACCGAAGTAGTCCCCGGCCATCATCTTGAAGCCGGTGATGCTGCCGCCGTAATCGCGCAGCGCGCGATCGTAGAGCCGGCTGATGTCGCGCTTGGCCTCGGGGCCGCCGCGCTGGCTGATGAGGTCGGCCTGGCGCTTGAGGGAGGAGGCGATGAGGTCGGTTTGCTCCCCGGAGTCGCGCTCGACGCGGCGGCGTTCGCGCTGGAGGGTGCGTGTGGCATCGCCCTCAGGGCCGTAGGGGAAGATGAATTCGAGCTCGGCGTTGGCGGCGAGTTCGGCCATGCGCGGGTTATCCTTAAACTCGCGGCGCATGTCATTGGCGAAGGCCTGCCACTCGTGGAGGTTGGCGGGTTTGGCGGGCTCGCCGGTGAGTTTCGTCTGGCTTTCCAGCAGGGCATACAGGGCTTTCCAGGTTTGGGTGAAGGAAGGACCGAGCTGATTGGCGAGGCGGACGGTGGCGGCGTTGTCACCTTTGTTACCCATGGCGGCAAAGTAGTCGGCCAGCCAGAGGTGACGCCCGACGGCAAGGGTGGCGGCGGGGCTACGCTGGTAGCGGTCGTTCCACAGGAGAATTTCCTGTTCCGTGATGCTCTCACGGGTTTGCGGGTTCCCGGCCTGGCCTTTGGAAACTCCGCCGACGCGGCCGATGCCGGTGGTCCATTCGTCGGATTCAATTTTCATGCCGACCCAGGCATGCCCTCCGAGATCGGTCTCGCCGGTCAGGATCATGGCGGGAATCCCTTGGGCGCGGGCGGTGTAGGCGCAGAAGTAGGACTGGTCTCCACAGATGCCGCCTTCCTTGAGGATCTCCGAGAAGGTGTATTCCTTGTAGGGGTTGGCACCCTCGACAGCACGTTCCATCAAGTATTCGATCTCGCCGTAGGCGTTTCCCCAGTTCTTCCGGCGGTGGTGCATTTTATCGAGCGACCACTCGAGCTCGGAGGTGGTGACGGGCGCGGAGACGACCCATACAAGGTCGCGGGCGGAGGAATGATGGACCGGGGCGGCGAGTTTGCCTTTTTCGTTTTTCCCGACGTACCAGCGGAAGCGGGCGACCGGGTCCACCACGGATTCGACGCCGTATTCCACTTTCCCGACGGGATGGGGAATGGTCATGGATTCGTCGAAAACGACGGCGCAGGCGAGGGCGAGCGGGTAGTATTTCTCGAAATCGTCGGGATAGCCCATGCGGATGTCGGTGAGGAATTTGAGGACTTTCCCGGAGTCGTCCTTGGGGTGGAGGGTGAGCAGGAACTCCTCCATGGCGGGGTTGTTACCGAGCAGCCAGGTGAAAAAGCCGGCGGAGTAGGTATCCGGGACCACCGTGCCGATTTCGGATTCGGAGAAACAGCCGAGGGTTTTCCAGCGCAGGAGCGCCTGATAGAGTGATGGTTCTTTCCACAACGGATCGAAGCGGTTGACGCCCTGGCCGGCGGCGATGCGGCTGACCCCCGCTTTGATGGACCGCCCGATGAGTGCACGATAGGCGTCCCAGGCCTTGCCGTCGATGGCGCGATCGAGCAGCTCGCGGTCGCGGTTGATGGCGGCATCGCGCCGGGAATCCATGCCGACAAGCAGGATTTCCGACTCGGAGGCGAGCCGCTCGGCCTCGGTGGGCGTCGCCGCAGCGGTCTCCTCGCTGGCGGTGGCGGCAGGGGTGGTGGCGGGCGGCGGGGATGGAGCCACG
>JAIFNK010000200.1:13294-30246 GCA_020047775.1 Akkermansia sp.
GGGTGTCGTTTGCACCACCTGAGGCCCGGCGGCGGTGGGTTCCTGCGGCTTCGGTTGGCTTGGCTGCACTCCAAGATATATGAATACCCCGAGGATCGCGATGCCACCGATGATCGCCGCCGATCGCGTGGCGGAATGGTCTTTTCGGCTCTGCGACGGTATCGGGCGGGCGCGGGCCGACAACGGCTGGTGATCGGACCCGGGCATGCCGGGACGATTCACTGCCGGCGGGCCATCGCCTTTTTTCGGGGCTGGAGGTTTCATTTGAAATCGGGGGAAAACCCAGGCTGGAACTCTGGATGCATGGAATGCTGCCGCTTACGATAGACCAACGCAATGGGGTTTCAATAGATAACCGCCCACCCAGCCTTGGTCGCCCCGGTCGTTCCGGCACCAATGCCAGCCGTGGATCTGGCGCATCGACTCGATGAGGTCGCCTCGTTTAATCGTCAGCACGGTGGGATCGTAGTCCTCCATGGCGGCGAAGCGCCCCTCGCCAAGCGGTTCGAGAATTTCCTCGGGCACGTAGCCGTCATGCCCATTGCGGTCGGTTGCCCAGACCCAGCCTGGCCAGGCGTGGTCTGCGAGACCCACCGTGATTTCGTCGCCGGGCTTCAGGATGATGGGTTCTCTGTCTTTTTCTTCGTAGTCGGCGTTTGCAATGAAGGTTGGCATAACCGCAGCAGTAAATCAGTTGTGGCGTAAATTGCGAATCTTCATTTGCCCGGGAGGGCCGGGTGGGACGAACGCCCGGGTCGTTTCTGCAAGCTTTCCCCGAATTCCTCGCGCCACTTTACATCCGGCCGCGTCCGTGTAGCATGCAGGCGCTGCCCACCAACCCGATTTAAATGTTTCGTCAGCCACGTCCCCCCGACCCTGACCAGGACCTTGTTACGCGTGCCCAACAGGGTGACACGCGCGCCTTTGACGCCCTGATCCTTAAATACGGCGACAAGCTGTACGGCCTTGTTTACAACATGACCTCGCACAAGGAGGACACCCACGACCTGCTGCAGGAGATTTTCTCCCGGGCCTATCACTCACTCGGCAAATTCAAGGGAAACGCCACTTTCTACACCTGGATCTATCAAATCGCTGTCAACCTGACGCTGAATTTCCTAAAAAAGAGAAAACGCCGGAGCAGCCTGAGCCTCAATGATATGGATTCTTCGGTCCAACAAGATCCGGCGTTGATCGACACCGCGCACGAGGCGAACCCGGAGAAGCAGACCAATCTCAACGAATTACAGCTAAAATTGAACGAAGCCGTGAAAAAGCTGTCTGATCCCCACAGAATGGTGGTCACGATGTTTGACATCCAAGGCATGTCCCACGGGGAAATCGCCAAGGTGCTCAATACTTCGGCGGGCACCATCCGGTCACGACTCCATTATGCGCATCTCCAACTTCAGTCCGCTTTACAAGACAGTTGGGACGAAAGATTTTAAAAATTAATATTGCGTGGGGACTAATTATTTTATAATTCCTAATTATCAGCTGCTGTGAAACCAACGATCGAACAAATTGGAACCCTTTTAGCACTCAAGCGCGAGGAGCGCCCCGAGGAAGGCTACTGGCAGGATTTCCTCTGCGATTTCCACCGCAACCAACGTGAGGAAGCAGTGAGGAAATCAGGTTTTGCGAATCTTATCGGACGCGTATCCGCGTGGTTCTCCGAGATGAGCCCCTCCAAGTGGGCCTACGGTGTCGGCTTGGCCTATTCCGCTGTCACGATCGCTTTTGTACTCAGTCCCCGCGAGGTCGTGAAGGAAAACGTGCCGGTTTCCCCGGTGAATTACCAGGTCGTCCCCGCGCCCACCCCTTCTGCGGTTGAGCAACTCAACCAGTTGGACCTGAGTCCCACGACTCAAGGTAGTATCGGCGAACAGGTATTCTAATTCCGGAAACCCCGAAATGGCGGATCTGGAATGCCCGAGTCGACGGTGTTCGACACGAATGGTGGCGTTAATCGGCATCGGCCTTTCCGCATGTCTGGCGCAACCCGTCACGATCACCCCGCGATGGCAGGCAACCTTTCCGGCTGCGGCAAATGGAAATCCCTGCGAGTCAACCGGCGTTCCCTTGAATGACCCATCCACCATGGTCGTGGTCGTGGCAGCGGGTGCCGATGTCACGAAGCCCATGCTCCAACTGGGCAACCGCACCGTGCCAGTTCGGGTGATCGGTCACGACCCGGTCTCCCGGTTAGGCTTTATTGAGGCTCAGGGCGAGATGACTCCCAACGCGGTGAGCTGGGCTGGGAATGCCATTCCAAGCGGGAATACCACTCTCCATGTGGGCGAAGCAGGCAGATCCGCGAAATGCCGCATGACGGGCTGGGTCAAGCAAGTGGGCGGTAAAATCCTGCCGTTCGCACTGCTGCGCGTGAACTTCAGCCAACCCACCCCCAAGCCCGGCACCCCATTGTTAGACAACACCGGCCGGGTCGTCGCGATCATCTTCCAAAGCGCGGGTTCTGGAAATTCAGCCTACGCCATTCCGGCCGAAGCGGTGCACCGCGTCCACCGGGACATCGTCACCAGCGGACGGTTGATCCGTGGCTGGCTGGGCCTCGCCCTGCGTTCGGAGTCCCAAATCCCCCAAATCAGCAGTGTCCTTCCGGACTCCCCTGCCGCGGCCGCCGGAATCAAGCCCAAGGACGTGCTTCTCAGCATCGGATCCCGACACATCACGGAATACGCGGATGCCGCGAACGCATTCTTCTATCTGACACCCGGCAAGCCGGTCAGGGTGAGACTCCTGCGGGGCGTGGAGCCCCTTGAATTCACCCTCACACCGACCAAACCGGAAAGTTGAGCGGTCACTTCTTCGGAAGGCCCGTCGGAAATCCGGGTGGCAGAGGCCTCACCGGTGCGATTGGAGTTTCGGAAAATGACAGCAGAAATGACCACTGATAGATCTTGTCGGGCTTGATCAGATATTTTGGCAGTGCGGTGGCACCCCATGAGTTCGTCCCCCCCAACCCGGACTGGCGGTGGTCCAGATTGACAGTGAAAAAGTCCCGCTGCGGGATTTCGCTGGAATGCATCGCCAGCTGGATGTCCTCCCACGCGCAGGGATAACAGGACATTTCCAACAGCGAGTCACCGGTCGCGTCGATCCGCACGGCTCCCCCGCCCATCGGACTGGAAATCGTGGCCCAACGGATGCCGGTGCGGTTGCCCGACTCCTGCGGATCGATGTAACGATGGAACAGCGACGGAATGAAACCCTCATGAACCGTAGTCCAGGATCCGGACTTGCGGTCGATGTAGTTTTCCTGGGGGCCATTTCCATACCATTTCCAGACGGGAGTCCGGTTGGGAATTTCGCACTGATAGCCGATCCGTGGAATCGTTGGCAGGCCTTTGTCCGGACGGAACGCGGTATCAATGGCGATCTGGCCGTTGCCCGTGAAACGGTAGCGGACCGTCGCGCTGCTTTGCTTGGCCGGGATGGACAGCTCGGTGGTGACAAGCACGTCATTGCCGTCCTGGACCGCCGTGGTTTTGACGGCGGAAGCCCGGGCTCCGGCGTATTGCCAGATCTTGAGCTTGTGATCGAGCTTGGCACCCTCGTCGTTGTTTGTCGTGGGTCTCCAGAAATTGAGCTTCAGCGGGGTAAGCAGCCATTCCTGGTCCTTGCTCTTGATGGACGTGATGCAGCCGCTCGATTTGTCGATGACCGCCACGAGTTCCTTCGCCTTGAGCGTCACCTTGTCGGCGTCCTCGGTGAAGCTGGCAGCTGCGGTCGAGGCGGTGGGTGCCGGCGGCGTGCGCTTCCCCCATGGCAGTGGAATCTCGTCCCAGGCGACCGGCATGCCCACCGGATGCCAGGCAGTGGCTTCCGTCAGATCGTAGCGGACCCGGAGGAAATACTCGCTCGTCGGCACCGGCGTGTGACCGGTGGCGACCTCGATCACCGCGGTCTGTTGGGCGGCGATCTCTGGCAGATTGAGCTTTCCTTCGGCCACGGCGACTCCGTCCTGCATGAGCTTCCACGAGCCAGCGATCGGATTGAGGCTGCGGAAGAAATGCTCGTTCTGAACCTGGATCTTGACCGCGGGCGTGCTGACATCGACCGGCGAGGTGTGAATATCCTGATAGACCTTCTTCACTTCCTCGAACTGTGGCGAAGGTGCGAGTGTCGCCATGACGATGCCGTTGCTGCAGAACGAGTAGTCGGTCGGACGGTCGTTGAAATCGCCGCCGTAGGCGAGAAAACGCTGGGTCTTGGGTTTTTCCGCGTCTTTCGTAAAATCCAGCAGAACCACCGCTTCCGGGCGATCTTCGATTGTTTTGGCAGGCGCCATGGCGCTTGAATAAACGGCCGCCCGACGGATAGACCCTCTGAAGCGGCGTGCGGTCTCCTCGGTGTCGATGCCGACGGCGAGTTCATAGTCGTTTTTCGAGACGACCGCCGTGCACGGCTTGGAAGCGACGCCTGCGCCATCGATGAAAATCGCGAGCCGGGCCCCGTCGTAGGAACCGGAGTAGGTGTGGAACTTCGACGCGGCATCGGCGGGAAGCTTGGCCACAACATTGTGCCAGGTGCCGGCGGAGTGGATGAAAAATTCCAGGCTGTCACCGCTTTCGCTGATCTTCAGTCCATAGGTGCTATCGCCTTTGGTGATCAATGATTGGCCGCCTGGGGTCGGCCCGGGATTGTTAAGCCGCGCCTCCGCGACAAGCGTGAGTGGTCCTGTGAGATCGAGTTTTTCGGATTTTTCCACGACGGCACTGCCGCCGTAAAGTCCTTCGTCCGTGGCCAGCGATCCCAACAGGCGAACCGGGAGTTTGTGTTGCGAACGGTCTTCGACATCGCCGATCTTGTGTTTCTGATGGAGAATCCCTTGGTCCTTCCAGTCCCAGATGAACCCGCCCTGCAGCAGGCGCTCTTTGCGGAAAAGAACCCAGTAGTCGTTGAGATTTCCCGAGGAATTGCCCATCGCATGGTTGTATTCACACTGGATCAGCGGCCTCTGGGTTTCCAACGGCTTCTTCTCTTCCGAGCGGGCGTATTTCTCACAGGCATCGATGGTGTCATACATCGGCGTGTAGAGATCGGCGTGGAGATTGTGGGCGGCTTGTTCGTAATGCACCGGACGTGACGGGTCCCGCTGGCGGATCCATTCCGAGCACTTGACGAAATTCCCGCCATCGCCGGCTTCATTGCCCATCGACCACATGATGACGCACGGGTGGTTCTTGTCGCGCTCCAGCATGTTTTTAATCCGGTCCAGATGGGCCTCAAACCAAGCGGGGTTTTTCGCGAGAGACTCCTCTTTGTAGCCCATGCCGTGGGACTCGATGTTAGCTTCTGAAATTACGTAGAATCCGAGTTCGTCGCAAAGCTCAACCAGCGCCGGATCGTTCGGATAGTGGGCGGTGCGCACGGCGTTGATGTTGGCGCGCTTCATTTGCAACAGGTCGGCGCGGATGTCTTCCTTGGTGACGTAGTGGCCCGTTTTCGGATTGTGGTCGTGGCGGTTGACACCTTTGATCAGAACGGGTTGGCCGTTGTGGAGGAACTGGCCGTTCTTGATTTCGTCCCGGCGGAACCCGGTTTTCCCGGCGTGATGGGCGATTTCCTTGCCGGCGGAGTCCGTGAGGCTGATCTGATAGGAATAGAGGCTCGGAACCTCGGCGGACCAGGATTTGACGTTGGGAATCGAGTCGAGCGAGACGCTTTGTTCAGCCGATTGGTTCGCAGGAATCTTCACGGTCACCGGAGGCACGGCGATCACGCTACCGTCGGGCGAGGTCAGCGTGAGAGTCGCGGTGGCGGTGGTTTCCGCGGCGCCGTGGTTGGCGATTTTCGCGCTGAAGGAGAGTTTTCCGGTTTTGTAATCATCCGCGAGGCCGGCCTTGATCCAGAAATCATTGAGACCGAGCACATCCGCCGACCATAGATAGACATCGCGGAAAATACCGGACATCCGGAACATGTCCTGATCCTCCAGATAGGAACCGTCCGAGTATTGATAGACCTCGGCGGCCAGCAGGTTCTCGCCGGGCTGGAGATACGGCGTGATGTCGAACTCGGCGGGTGTCCGTGAATCCTCGGAGTAGCCGACCTTTTTGCCGTTGATCCAGAGGTAGAACGCGGAATCCACCGCGCCGAAGACGATGTTGGTGCGGCGGCCTTTCCAAGTCTCCGGCAGTGTGAACTTGTGGCGATAGGACCCGACCTGGTTGCGGTTTTCGACCGGGAAATTCGTGAAATGCTGCGGCGGCTCGCCCATCACCGTCGGGGGATTCTTGGCAAACGGATAGACGATGTTGGTGTAAAGCGGCGCACCGTATCCATGCATCTGCCAATTCGACGGCACCGGGATTTCCTTCCACGCCGAGTCGTCGAACGTCGGAACCTCGAAACCCGCAGGCTTTCCCGACGGGTTGCCGGTGTGATGGAATTTCCAATTACCGTTCAGCAGTTGGCACCACGGAGATTCCAGCCGGGCTTTCGCGGCGGCTTCGTCCTTCGTGGGGAACGGCATCGAAGTCGCTCGCGGCGCCTCCTTGTTGATGCGGAAAACCGCCGGATTTTCCCAATCGGGCGTTTGGGAGAGAGCCGACGAGGCCAGGGAGAGAGCGAGTAACTGGATTTTCATGACGGGTTATTTGAAATTGATAGATGCCCGGCGCAGGCGGTCCATGATGGCGACGCCGAGGCCGGTTTCGCTGACGGGCTCGGCAATGATCGCGTCGAGCCCGGCCTCGTCAAGCTGGCGCATGACGAAAAACAGGCGGATCGCCGCCTCCGCGAGCTTGCCGCTGCCGGGGCTGAGCGACTCGATGACGTCCCAGTCATGAAGCGTGACGTAAGGGCTGTCGTCCTCGCCGGTGTAGCTCAGCAGTCCGTATTTTTTGCCCTCCTCGGGCGTGAAATCCTCGGGTTTTTCCAATAGAATCAGCGGCGTGAGCGGCGCGTAATGGCTGTCGAGCTGGCCCGGAGCCTGTGGCGCGTCCGTTTTGATTTCACGGACCTTCTCCACCCTGCCGAATTCCTGAAGCTGCTCCTTCGTGATCGGCCCGGCGCGGTGCAGCCGGAAAACCGGCTTTTTCCCTTCACGCGGCTCGATGGAAATAATCGTGCTCTCCACTCCTTCCGCGCAGGCCCCGGCATCGACGATGAGCGGGATGCGGCCGCCGAGTTCCTTCATCACCGCGGAGGCGGAAGTCGGCGAAATCCGGCCGAAGCGGTTCGCGCTGGGAGCCGCGATCGGGCGGCCGAGTTCCTTACAGACCGCCCGGAAAACCGGATGGGCGCTCTGGCGGACCGCCACCGTCGGCAGCCCGCTCGTCACCAAATCCGGCACGTCCGGGTGCTTCGGTAAAATCAACGTGAGCGGCCCCGGCCAGAAAGCGGCGGTCAATTTGTTCACCGTTTCCGCGATGTCTTCGGGCACGATGGCCACGTTTTTCAAATCCCCGCGCGAGGCGATGTGGACGATGAGCGGATCAAACGAAGGCCGCTCCTTCGCCGCAAAAACCTTGGCAACCGCCTCAGGATTAAACGCATCCGCCGCCAGGCCATAGACGGTCTCGGTGGGAAGGGCGACGATTTCACCGGCCCGCAGCAAAGCGCAGGCCTCGGTGACGGCGTCCTTCATTTCGTCATCGGCAACTTGGAGAATTCGGGTCTTAAACACGCCCGGGTTTTGCCAGAGCATCCCGCGTCTGGCGAACCCTGAATTTTTGAAATGTCAGGATCACTTATCCATCCAAGCGCGCCAGCCGCCGAAGCGGGTGATTTCCTCCGCACCGTTGGCTGCCCGCGGCTCCGCGATGAAACCGGGAACCTCCTCGCCGCCCTCTAGCAAAACTTTTCCAATTCCCAACGGCCCCGGGATTTTGGAAACGAAATCGCCGAACGCCGCTGGTTCGAGTTCCCACACTTCCACCTTGATCGCCGCGCCGTTCGCATCGTCGCGGATCAGCGCCGGGCGCGGGGGGATCGAGCCGCTTGGCGGCATCGCATACATCCGGTAAACCGCCGCCGTCCGCGTCTTTCCCCGCAAAACCGCCCCGCGATCTGCGAGTTGCCAATGCAGGGCGAGTCCCTCCAGATGCGCGCCGCAGACGAGCAGCGGGATTTTTCGCGAGGAGCGGGGAACGATAGCTTCCCCCCGAAATTTGCCTGCAAGCTCTAGCAGTGCCGCATCCCACCCGGCTGGCGCGGCGAGGGTGACGCCCCACGGCGCGCGCCCGTCCCTCGCCCGACCGGCGGGCATCGCCACGGCGGCTAGATCCAGCAGGTTCATGAAATTGGTATAACGACCGAGCGTGGCGTTTGTGCCGAATGGTTCCGCTAGGTTTTCCTCGACGGTGTAAAGCCGTGGGGTCGTCGGCAACAGCAGCACGTCGATTTGTTTCCACACACCTTCCGCCTCACGGGCGAACTCCCGCAATCGATACTGCGCCCGGAAGGTGGATGCCGCGTCCCAGCCTTTCGATCCTTCGAGAATCTTCCGGGTCACCGGGAAAACAGCTTCCGGGTGCAACTCCACGAATTCTCCCACCGCCGCCCAGCGTTCGGCGACCCACGGACCTTCGTAGAGCAGCTTCGCCGCTTCGGTGAAAGGTGTCAGATTGATCTCCACAGGGATTCCACCCAGTGATTTCATTTTCTCAACGGCTAGTGCGAATAGCCCCGGCGTGTCCGGATCTCCAGCGAAATCCAACACCTTGGGAACGCCGAATCGAAAGCTCCCGCCGATCCCGCCCGCAGGTTTCACCTCGCGGGCGAAAACGTCCTTTTCATCGTAAACTCCAACGACATTGGAGATCAGCAAGGCG
This sequence comes from Akkermansia sp., assembly GCA_020047775.1. Lineage (GTDB taxonomy): Bacteria > Verrucomicrobiota > Verrucomicrobiia > Verrucomicrobiales > Akkermansiaceae > Luteolibacter. The sequence continues at coordinate 22,096 of JAIFNK010000200.1, forward strand.
TCCGCTGCGCAGTTGGCAAAAACCGAAATGCAATCCAACGACCGGCACGCCGGCACCAGCCCGCGGTTACTCAGCAAGCCACGCGTCGGCTTCCAGCCGATCAATTCCTGGAACGCCGCAGGCACCCGGCCCGAGCCAGCGGTGTCGGTGCCTAACGAAAACGCGCAAAGCCCGGCGGCCACCGCCGACGCGCTACCAGAACTCGAACCACCCGGCAGAAAATCCGGGGCGATTGCGTTCCGCGCTATCCCATACGGCGTGCGCGTCCCCACGAGGCCGGTCGCGAACTGATCGAGATTTCCCTTGGCGATGGGAATCGCACCCGCCGCCCGCAACAAACTCACGACCTCCGCATCTTCAGCGGGGACATAGGAAAACTCCGGACAGGCCGCCGTCGTCGGCCACGTGCCGACGTCGATATTGTCCTTCACTACGAATGGAATTCCCCACAGAGGAAGATCCCGCGGCATCGTTTCAACCTCCGCCGCGAGCGCCAGCAGCTCGTATTTTTCCGGCAGATGGATGAAAATCGCCGGGTCATCCCAGGCGATGATCTTCTCCCAGATCTCGTCGACTACTTCCGTGGGAGTGACGCCCGCCGCATACCGTTGCTTGAGTTCGCAGATTTTCATGTTTGAAATGTGGCGGCGGTTTTTAACCGCCATGCCTTGGTTCAGTGGGCTTGGCGGTTGGAAACCGCCGCCACGGCTTTCACGATGACCAACGCCTGTCCGGCCCGCACGTTAGCTCCTTCGACGACCAGGATTTCAACGACTTCCAAATCGCCATCCGCTTCAAGAGAGACTTCCATTTTCATCGCTTCAAGAATCAACGTGGTGGCTCCCGAAGCGATCCTTGTGCCAGCCGTGACCTCGATTTTCCAAACACTGCCGGTCACCGGACTGTCCATGGTGAAACATCCGTCCGGGATCACGATTTCATCCACCTCGACAACCGCTTCCGCGGGCGCATCCATCGACAAGCCGGCCTCCTCCCAGCGCTTCCGTTCGGCTTCGAAGGCCGCGCGCTGCTTGGTCTGAAAGGCCTTGATTTCCCCCGAGTGCGCCTCAAGAAACGCCTCGTAGTCGGAAAAGCGGAACACTTTTTCCTCGATCTCCAGCTTGTGCCTCCCGCGCGGGACTTCCTCGCGCAGGCGCAGCAGTTCCTCGGCGCTCACTGGATAGAAACGCAGCTGGTCGAAAAACCTGAGTAACCACGGCTTCTCGAAATCCGCCGTTTTCCGCCAGCGGTTCCACACCGGAATCGTCCGGCCGGTGAACTGATAGCCGCCCGGGCCTTCCATGCCATAAATACAAAGATACGCCCCGCCGATGCCGACTGCGTTCTCCGGCGTCCACGTCCGCGCCGGGTTGTATTTCGTCGTCACCATCCGGTGGCGCGGGTCGAGCGGCGTGGCGACGGGCGCGCCCAGATAGACATCGCCGAGGCCCATCACCAGATAGGAGGCGTCGAAGAAAATCTTGTAAACCTCGTCGATCGATTCCAGCCCGTTGATCCGCTGGATGAATTCCAAGTTGCTAGGACACCACGGCGCGTCGGGCCGCACGCTCTGCATGTAGCGGCGGATGGCTTCCTGGGTGCTAGGGTCGTCCCAGCTCAGTGGCAGATGCACGATGCGCGTCGGCACCTCGATCTGCTCCAGCGGCGGCAACGACGCGATGCCTTCGCGGATTTTCTCCCACAAATCACAGCGCCCGATCACGCCGGGATCGAAGTGAACCTGCAACGAACGGATGCCGGGCGTGAGGTCGATGATGCCCGCGATGGCTTGTTTTTTCAGCCACTCGTGAACGACGTGGGCTTTGAAGCGCAATTTCAAATCGAGATGATGCGGGCCGAACTCGATCAGGAAATACCGGTCACCCGCGCGGCGGACGACCACCGATTCGTCACCCTGACCAAATGAATCGATGAAACAGGAACCGCGTTCGCCAGCCACCGGATCGGATAGTTCAGCGCGGTCTCCGGCGAGGAATTCCGTAACTTCGATCTGCCGGTCACGCGCCCACGCTTCATCGACCGGGACGAACTCGATGAGGTCGCCGGGCCGCAGTTGGCCAAGTTTCCATAACTCCGCGTCCACCACCACGACCGGGCAGACGAAGCCGCCGAGGCTCGGGCCGTCGGGGCCGAGGATGACGGGCATGTCGCCGGTGAAATCAACCGCGCCGATGGCGTAGGCGTTGTCGTGCAAGTTAGACGGATGAAGCCCCGCCTCGCCGCCGTCGGTGCGCGCCCATTTCGGTTTCGGGCCGATGAGGCGGACGCCGGTGCGGGCGGAGTTGTAGTGGACTTCCCACTTCGTCGCGAAAAAGGTGTCGATGTCTTCATCCAGGAAGAAATCGGGCGCGCCGTGTGGGCCGTAGAGGACGGCGATTTTCCATTCGTGAGATAAGGAGAAGGGACACTCTTGTCCCTTCTTGGTGGGGACAGGAGTGTCCCCACTCCTTATGCCCAACACATCCCCGGGCAACAACGCCCGCCCGAACGGCCCGCCGAATTTCCCTAACGTGAATGTCGAGCAGCTCCCCAGATACTCCGGTGACTCGATCCCGCCGACGACGGCGAAATAGGCACGCGCGCCGGTCGTTTCAAATCGACCGATCTTTAGGATATCTCCGGCAACGATCTCGATGCGTTCATTCATCGGCACCGGCTCACCGTTCTTCAGCATCAAGGCGGACGCTCCCACCACCGCGATGGACGTCGCGGAATTGAAGCGCAGCGTCGGTCCCGTCATCGTGATTTCCAAAGCGGCGGTGCCTTCGGCATTTCCTACAAGCCGGTTCGCCAGCCGGAGTGATAGATTGTCGAACGGTCCGCACGGCGGCACGCCGACTTCCCAAAAGCCCACGCGCCCCGGCCAATCCTGGACGGTCGTCATCGTGCCGGCCGAGACCACGTCGATGGTATTCGGCGTGTAGGAAAATTCCGCCATGTCGCGCATCGCCACGCCGCCCTTGAGATACGGCGTCCAGCGGACGATGCCGCGCAGGTAGCGAAGGTTCGTCTCGATTCCGGAGATCTTCGTCTCATCCAGCGCTAGCTCTAACTTGGCAACCGCCGCCTCGCGGTCGGCGGCGTGGACCATGACCTTGGCAAGCAGCGGATCATAAAACGGGCTGACTTCCGTGCCCGGTTCGATCCAGCCATCACAGCGCGTCCACTCGGGAAATGTCGCTTCGGTGAGCAGTCCGCAGCTCGGGCGGAAATTGTGGTTCGGGTCCTCCGCATAGACGCGGGCCTGGATCGCGCAGCCTTGCGGAACGGGCGGCGTGACGGGCATCTCCCAGGAATCATCGAGCGCGAGGCGCACCATCCATTCGACGATGTCGAGACCGGTGACCAATTCCGTAATGCCATGCTCGACTTGCAGTCGGGTGTTCACTTCCAAGAAGAAGAAATCATCGCGGTCCGCGTCGTAGATGAACTCGACGGTGCCGGCGGAGCGGTAGTTCACGCTTTCTCCTAACTTGACCGCCGCGGCGTGGAGCGCGGACCGGGTTGCATCGGATAGCCCCGGCGCGGGGGTTTCCTCGAAGACTTTCTGGTTGCGCCGCTGCACCGAACAATCGCGTTCGCCGAGGGCTAACACCTTTCCCTTGCCGTCGCCGAAAATCTGCACTTCCACGTGACGACCGCGCTGGATGAAGCGCTCGATGAACACGCTGCCGGAGCCGAAACTGCGCTCGCTCAAGCGCACCACGCTCTCGAACTCACGGAGAAGCTCCGCCTCGTCGCGGCAGACTTTCATACCGATCCCGCCGCCACCGGCGGTGCTTTTGAGCATGACCGGGTAGCCGATCTCCTGTGCCGCGAGGATTGCCGCTTCGGCGTTTTCCAACAGCCCTGTGCCCGGAACGAGTGGAACACCCGCGTCGCCTGCCAGGCGGCGGGCTTCGTGTTTGAGACCGAAGGCAATGATTTGCTCCGGCGTGGGGCCAAGCCATTTCACTCCGGCGTCCTCGCACATGCGGGCGAAGTCGGTGTTTTCGCTGAGCAGGCCGTAGCCAGGGAAGACCGCGCTGGCGCCGGAGGATCTGGCGATTTCAAGAAGCTTGTCCTTGAGCAGATAGCTTTCGGAAACAGGACCGGCGCCGAGAAGGTGGGCCTCGTCCGCGAGATCGACGTGCGGCGCGCCGGAGTCCGGCTCGGAGTAAACCGCGATGCTCTGATAGCCGAGCTTCTTGAAAGTGCGGATGGCGCGGGCGGCGATTTCCCCGCGGTTGGCGATGAGGATTTTCATGAAATTGGAGCGCGGAATTTATTCCGCGCGAAAGTTAAAAGACCAAGACCTCCACCGGCGTGGGATTCCACCCGTTGCAAGGATTGTTAAGCTGCGGGCAATTTGAAATGATACAAACCACATCCATCTCCGCGCGCATCTCGACATATCGTCCCGGCGCGGAAATGCCGTCGGCGAAGGTCAGTCCGCCATCAGGCGACACCGGGACGTTCATGAAGAAGTTGATGTTGCAGGTGATGTCGCGCTTGGTGAGCTCGACGTTCCATTCCTGCGCGCCGCGGATGAAGCTGTCGCGGCAGGCGTGCATGCATTCCTTGTCGTGGGCGTAGCGCATGGTGTTCGACTCGCGCGAGCACGCACCACCGAGTGTGTCGTGGCGGCCGCAGGTGTCGGCGGTGATGGTGAGCATGGGATTGCCCTCGGTGCTCATCAGCTTGGTGCCGGTGGTCAGATAGAGCGCGGCTTGCTCCTGGATGGTGCGGTCCGCGCTGTAGCGTTCCGTGGGATCGGCGGCGCTGAAAAAGAGCGTGTCAGCGGCCTGGTTTCCCTCGAGATCGAGGATGCGCAGGGTTTGGCCTTGCTTGATTTCGTGGACCCACCAGTCGCCCGCGGGAATGACTTCGCGGTAGATGGCGGCCTCGGGATTTAGCGTGCTTTCGGTCATCAGAAGCGGAGGGTGTGATAGGTTTGATTGTTCTCCCAGGCGCGGAGGTTCTCAGGGCGGACGGTGAGTGATGGATCGTCGAGGGCGGGTGGTTCGCCAGCGAAGACTTCGAGCTTCACGTGGCGGTGGCGATAGACCGGATCGGGATCGAGCGGATGCTGGCAGATGTTGAGCACGACGAGCGTGTCGATGTCGAAACGGAGTTCGATGGAGTCGCCGGGCTTGGAATTCTCCGGAACGAAGGAAAGGTGACCGTCATCGTCGGCGACGACCTTGCTGAAGAGATTGAGGTTCGGGACCAGATCCTTTTTCCCGAGGCCCCATTTTGCGAGTTCGATGAGGAAACAATCGCGGCCGTTGCGGTTCCAGTCGTTGCGGGCTTGCTGATAGTTGTTCGGCCCGTATTTCGCGAGCACGCGGGCGGCGTCGGAGTGACCGCAGACGGTGTCGTGCCAACCGACGCTGTCCGCGGTGATGGAGGCGAGCAGGCGGCCCATGTCGGAGTGCAGGCAATAGGGCGCGCGCAAATAGAAAATGTGCTGGCCCTTGAGCGTGTCCGGCATGTTGTAGCGCTCGGTGCGTTCGAGCGCGTTGTAGAGCAGCATGCCGACGTTCGCGCCGCCGTCGAGGTCGGTGAGGCGGAGGCGTTTGCCGCGGGAGATGACGGCGGACCACATGCCGGCGCCGTGCAGTGTTTTTTCGAAGAGTGAATTCATGCGCGTTTGGCGTGGAGCGGCGGGATGAGGTGGGGCGTGAGGGTGAGGTGGGCGGTCTTCACGCCCTTGCAGGTGATGATCTTGTTAGTGATGTCGCGCAGGGTGCGGGCGGGGCCCTGCATCAGGATCACTTCGAGCACGTGCTCGTCTTCCAACAGAATGTGCTGCGAGGAAATCACCTCGGCGATGTGGTCGCGGAAGATCCGCGAGAGGTCGCGGAGCAGCGCGCTTTTCGACTCGTCGTAAACCAGGGTGAGCGTCCCGGCCATCACCTCGGTGCCGATTTTCCCCAAGTGCTGGGCGGCGTGCTGGTGGATCATTTCGCCGACCGCCTGCGAGCGGTTGTCGAAGCCACGCTCGCTGATCAGGCGCTCGAATGCCTGGAATGTCTCTTCCGGCATCGAGACGGTCATCCGTCTCAATCCATCGTTAGTGCCGTTGCTTGCCATTCGCGAATCATAGAGCAGCACGAGTGCCGGATGTGAAGTTTTTTTACTTTCTTCATACCGAGTGCGGAATTTCGCGGGCCAGAAGTTCACCCATCGAGCGGTTCAGTTCGCGGAGGTTGGCGAGTGGTTGGCCGGAATATGGATCGACATGAAGGTAGCCGTCGGGGCCGAATTCCGGGGTGATCGTTAAAATCCCGTCATGAAATCCGGCGATCCGTTGCCAGCACGCGAGGTGGCTGGCCAGATCCTCGCGGTGCCACGGCGATTGCGGGTCAGGCACTTGTGGTCCTTGATCGTAGCCGACGCGGGCATGCACGTGGCCGACGCGTTGCTCGATCGGGTCCATCCATTCTGGGATTCCAGCGACGGCACGCTCGCAAACGACGCACCAGTGCGAGACGTCGAGAGTGAGCGAAAGTTCCGGCAACTCGGCGAGGAGGCGGGCGGTTCGGAGCGGATGGAAGGTCGGGCGGGAGCGGTGGGTTTCCACGCAAATCCGGGTGCCGGCCGAGCGGGCAATTTCCAGAAGCTCGCCGAGGAAACGGCATGAAGTGGAGAAATCCCAGAAGTCGGCACCGGCGAGAGTGGTGATGCGGATGGGATTTAGAGGCAATGCCGCGTCGAGCTTGCGGCGGAAATCATCGAGATGATCAGCAGGCGTCGCCCGCAAGGACGGCACGTAGATTCCAGCAGGGCAGCCGGTGGAAATTTCCACGATCACGGACTTCCCCGAGTCCTCGGCGGGAAAATCCGGCGGCAGCTGTCCTTCGACGGCTTCGAAGCCCCAGGCTTCAGCCAACCGCAGCGCTTCGAGCGGCGACGCTTCATTGCCCCAACAGGAAACGGCGCGGATGAGTTTCATGATAGATCGAAGGCGAGTCTGAAACCGAGGTTGTCCTGACGGCGATCTGGAGCAAGCGGGTGGCGGGCGGAAAGACGTAGCAAGCGTGGCAGCGAGTCCCAACCGGCGGAGCGGACGACACGGGTTTCCGGTGACCATGCGTCTGCGGTCCACTCGGCGACGTTTCCCAGCATGTCTTCAAGTCCGAATGCGTTAGGAAGATAGCTGCCGCGCGGTGTCAGGCCGCCGGGGCCGATGCGGATTTTAGCATCGTCGTGGAGGAAATTCGCTTCGGCCGGAGTGATCGATTCACCCGCAGGGAAGCCGCTCCGGGATCCGGCGCGGGCGGCATATTCCCACTCGGTTTCGGACGGCAGGCGCAGCGGGAGTTGGGATTCAAAGCGCGCGATTTCCAGCCACTCCTGGATGTCGCGCCATGAAACGTGCACCTTGGGAAGCGGGTTTCCCGAGGTGAAATTCCACTGCGATTCCGTCACGGGAAAGACTCCGAGTGCGAAGCGATGCTGGATATCAACGATCCGCGCCGGACGCTCGGCGGAGGTCGCGTAACGGTCTTCCGCCGATGCGCCCATGGTAAATTCCGCCGGGCCGAGGCCGACGAAATCGCCCAGCCAGTCCGGCATGTCACTGGGGAGTGAAAGTTGCATGGCGGGGCAGTGAGTCGGTGGTTTCGAACCAGGGCAAGCGATCTAACGACCAATTGTGGTCCTGCGGCGGGAAATTTTCCGGGTGGTCGAGGCTGCAGGTCGTCACCTCGAATTCGCCAGGGATCGCGGGATCGAAAAAGCTGAGCGGCGTTCCGCATTTCGGACAGAAGGTGCGTTCGCGATCCGCGAAGACGACGGTTGCCGGTCTGGCAGAAGGCCATTCGAGCGATCCGCTGGGAAAAAACGTCCATGCCACGACGGGTGCGCCGCTCGCTTTCCGGCAGTCCTCGCAATGGCAATACGAGGTGTATCGCGCCGGAGCGTCGATGGCATAGCGGGTCGCACCGCAGAGACAACCGCCGGTGATCACAGTCGAGCTCCTTTCTGCGAGGGCGCGGGCGGGCGGTCGTCGGTCGGCCAGACGCCGCGAGTGCGCGCGGCGATGTAGCGGTGGAACAGCCAGACGGGCATTTCCAAATGGCTGAGCCGGCCGGGCTGCCAGGTGCGCGATGCGAAGCCGCGCTGGACGGCGGTGCACGCTTCCAT
>JAIFNK010000218.1 GCA_020047775.1 Akkermansia sp.
AACGTCGCCCGCGAACTCAAGCGCGTGGACGGCGAGCTGAAAAACCTCCAAAACCACCTCAACACCCAGCTGAAAATCACCGCCAGCGGCAACGACGCCCTGCAAGCCGAGCTCGATTCCCTGCGCAAACAAAACGAAACGCTGCGGGTCAACAATGCCGCGCTCCAACAGAAACCCGGCCGCGCCGAGCAACGGCTTCTCCAAATCCAGGAAATCGCCATCCGCCGGATGCGCGAGCAGGCCCCCGGATTCGCCCCGGCATGGGAACAAGCGCTGCGCCAAGGCGAGCAGGAAGTCGATGCGGCGGACTCGGGATTGGTCAAGCTCGTCCGCCGGGTGATTCCGGGACTTGGCAACTCCGCCCCGTCCCAACCCGCGCTCATCGTCACCGAAGACACGCCGAACTCCCAGCAATCCTAACCGGAATGCGGAGCCGTCTCACGCGTGGCGCGCGGTGAAGAAGAGCTCTAAGCGGTGGTGGAGATCGTCGTAAAAGCGCTTCTTGATCGCCTCCAAGGCGGCGCGCTTGTCGCTCTCCGCCGCGCCGATGAGCTGTTCCTCGAGTTTCATTTTCTCGGCGAAGGATTTTTCCATTTCGACCAGTGAATCGAGAAACTCCCTGGCGGCGCGGGTGTGCTCCACGCCATCGACCAGCGCGTTCTCCAGGCGCGAATTGCGGGTGACGGCGGTCAGGTTGCCGCTGGCAAGCTGGTCCATGTAGCGCGTGCGACTCTGGCGGAAGGCGCGGTGCTCGGTGTCGAAGGTGATTTCATCGCGATCGACCAGCGAGTCATAAGGACCCGCCCGGGTGAAGAATTTCACGATCAGCGGGATGGTATCCACCAGCATGAACAACAATGTCAGGACGATGTAGGTGTAGAAGGCGAATTGGCCGCCCTCGTTGCCGGCCTTGAAAAGCGCGTGGAGCGCCAGCGTCTGGGTGAGGATGTCGCGGCGGGGCTCGGCCCGCAGCGCGGCCAGGCGGTTGGATTCTTCCGTGGCCACGGCGGCAAGCTCGCCCTGCACCCGGGTGAGCTCGGCGAGGCGGTTGTCGATCTGTTGTTTGATGGTGTCGCGGAGGGAATTCTGCTGGGTGACAAATTGCTCCGCCTGGTCGTTCTCGACCTTCTGCTTGAGGCCGGCGACGCGCCCGGCTTCGGATTTGTTAGCGGCGGCGATTTCCGCGAGTTTGGTTTCGAAGAGTTGGATGGCGGCGGCTTCCGCCTGGCGCGACTGGGTCTGGAGAGTGGATTTCTCCGCGGTGAGATGTTCGAGCAGGCCGCCGAGACGCTTGGATTCCTCGCGGCGCGGTTCGAGCTGGTCGGAGCGGATCGAGCGGGCACGCGGACCCTCGCCGCGCATGCCGGAACGCTGGCCGTTGAGCTCGCGCTCGAACTCGGCCTGCCAGAAACCCAGCTCGGTCTGGAGCTTGGCATATTGGGGGGAAAACTCGGCGGATTGTTTTTCAATGACGACAAGGCGCTCGCTGAATGGCGCGGTGCCCTCGGCGATGGCGGCCTTGAGCTCGGTTTGCTGCTCGCTGGTGAGGCCGGGAATGGCGGACTTGGCGTCTTCGTTTTCCTGAAGGATGAAGCGGGCCTGGAACGACTCGTTCCACCGGGTGCGCTGCTCGGCGAGCGCGGTTTCCAGGGCCGTGGCCTGGCTGCGGACCTTCTCCTTCTCCGCCGCGAATCCGGCGCGGACGACCTCGATTTCCGCCGCGCGGTCTTTTTCGATCACCGAGGAAATCGTGTCGCGGAACAACAGCAGGACCAGCGGGTGGGCGATGGTGATGCCCATCAAAATGGCGACGACGAGCCGCAGACAGAATTGCGAAAACTTCCGGAAAATCGAGGCATAGGCCCGATAGCTGGCGAGCAGTGCGCGGTCGATGGTCAGGATGATGAAGGCCCACACCGCCGCGACCGGATAAATGACGCGGACGTTGTCGGTGAGGGTCGAGATCGCGTAGGCGCAGGCGATGAAGGCGAACGCACAAGGCACCAGCACGGTGGCGCCGAAGGCCACGTATTTCCGCTGTTCCCAGGCCGGGCATTGCTCGAGGGTCTCGGTGCCGGCTCCGGAGAGCCAGAAAAACGCGCGTTTGATGGAGTGCATTGAGTTTGGAATTAACGGGGCACTACTTACCGGATTCGGTGGATATTTCAATTTCCCTCTGGGCGTGAAAACTTGACGAAGACGACAAGATGCACCACTAGTTACCACATGAGTTACGCCACGACACTTGTGAGGACCAGCGTCTCACTGGATGCGAACACTTTGACTAATTTGGACGCTCTCTCAAAGCGCTGGTCAGTCTCGAAAGCAGAGGTGATGCGCCGCGCCATCCGCAAAATGAAGGAAGAGGCGGATGCGGAGGATCAGTGTCCGGGCCCGCTTCAAGCATTGGAATGGCTGCAAAATGGCGCGGGACTGAGCGTGGCAGAAGGAGCGGAATTCAAGGCGGACATCGAGTCGGAGCGGAATGCGAAACGCTATTGGTGGGAATCATGATTCACCTGGATACCAATTTCCTGGTGGATCTGGTAACCGTCGGATCTCCCGGCGGAGAGAAGATTCTCGCGTGGCTGAGAGCGGGGAAATCCGTAACAACCAGCGCGGTGGCGTGGTCGGAGTTTTGTAACGGCCCGCTGTCGAGAGCGCAAAAAGACGCAGTGTTCGCCGTGCTGGATCGCAACGTCAAGGACTTCACATGGCGCGAAGCGGAAGAAGCGGCGCGGTTGTTCAACTTCAGCGGTCGGCGGCGCGGATCTCACGCGGACTGCATGATCGCTGCGGCGGCCATTGTTTCCGGGATGCCGCTTGCCACATTCAATACGGCGGATTTCGAGCGTTTGGTGCCTTTCGGTCTGATGCTCGAAGGTTGAGGTTGCCGGATGCGCCCGGGCATCTAGTCTCCGGCAAATGTTGAACCGCTTTTACGGAGCTTTTGACACGGAGCGGCGCTCGGGTGCCTGCGACGCGTCGGACTACCGGACACCCTTCCAGATCGACCGCGACCGGGTGCTGCACACGGCAACCTTCCGGCGCTTGCAGAACAAAACGCAGGTTTTCTGGAGCGGCGAGTACGATTTCTATCGGACGCGGCTGACGCACTCACTGGAAGTCGCGCAGATCGGCAAGTCGATTTCCTACTGGCTGAAAAGCCAACCGGACAGCCCGCTGGGTGATGATTTTTTCATCGATCCCGATTTGGTCGAAGCCATTTGCCTGTCGCACGATCTCGGGCATCCGCCGTTCGGCCATGCGGGCGAGCGCACCTTGAACCACCTGATGCGCGGCCATGGCGGCTTCGAGGGAAACGCCCAGACGCTGCGCCTGCTCACCGAGCGGATTTTCTCCGCCAAGCGCACCGGCATGGACCCCACGCGCGCGTTTCTCGACGGCGTGCTGAAATACAAATCGCTGTGGACCGAGCTCGGGAACCAGCCTGAGCACCACTTCATCTACGACAACCAGCACGCCTGTCTCGACTGGGCGATGGGCGGAAACGATTTCCCGCTGGAATTCACCGCGGGCAAGGTGCGCGACAAGTTCAAGTCCATCGAGTGCCAGCTGATGGATTGGGCGGACGACACCGCCTACTCGCTCAACGATCTATCCGACAGCGTGCGCGCCGGATTTCTCAACATCGAGAAAATCGAAGGCTGGGCTGAAAAGCACAACGAGCCCGCCGGCGAAGCCACGCCGCTTGGCGACCTCATGGCGGCGATCCGGCGCAAGCGCGTCGATCCCTTCGTCGGCAAGCGCATCGGGAAATACATCCAGTCCACCCGCTTGGAAACGGACGTCAACTTCCTCAGCGCCACCACCAACCGCTACCGCTACCGGCTTGCCATCGACGAGTCGGTGAAGGCCGAGTCCACAATATTCAAGCGTCTCGCGTTCGAGGTGGTATTCCTGTCGCCGCAGCTGAAACAACTGGAGCACAAGGGCAGCCGGATGCTTCGCCAGTTGTGGGACGTACTCGGCGAGCGCTACATTTCCCAACAGAAAATCGACGGCCAGGACTTCCAACTCCTCCCCGCGGACACCGCGGCGGAAATCGCCGCCGCCCCGGACGAGGCGACGCGGGCGCGGCTGGTCTGCGATTTCCTGGCTGGCATGACCGATGGCTACGCGGCGCGGACCTACAAGCGCCTGTTCTCGCCGGACTTCGGCTCGATCGGCGACCTTGTCGGTTAAAGTCCTCACCTGCAAAGGCCGCCACCTTCACCTCCTCTTCAAAACCACCACCGAAACCCTCCAGGAATTTTTCCGCGCCTCCCTCTATCATCGGCTTTGGCTGGTGAATCGTCCCTGACTCGATGGCGCGGGAAATGCTTCTGACATCTCCGCCAAGGCAACCACATCATGAGCATCACGCCCCAAACCGTCACCATCCCGGCAACACCCCTTCCCGCGCAGGCACTCATGAGCCTGCGCCGCTACTCGGCATTGGTCTTTTGGGGAATGGTGGTGACCAACCTGGGGCAGCTGGTCAGCATCGGCGAGAAGCCGCTGAAGTTCCTGCTGAAAGACCAACTCCATCTCAGCCCTACCGCCATGGCCGCCTGGTTCTCGCTGGCGCTGCTGCCATGGAGTTTCAAGCCGATCGCCGCGCTGTTTGTCGATGGCGTTCCATTTTTTGGCAGCCGCCACCGCAACTACCTGTTGGTGAGCGCGGCTTTGGCGGGCTGTTTGTGGCTGGCGCTGGGCATCGTGCCCCGCAGCTACCAACCTCTGGTGATCACCGCGTTCGCCTTCAATATCATGGCGGTGGTGACCAGCGTCGTGGTTGGCGGACTGCTTGTCGAAGGCGGTCAGACCTACAGTGCCACCGGTCGCCTTAGTTCCATCCGGATGACGGTTGCCAATGTCGTGTTGCTGTTTGTCGGGCCGGCCGGGGGATTTCTGGCCTCCCGCTGGTTCGGATGGACGACCCTGATCGGCGGCATGCTGTTTTTCTCGATGATTCCGGTCACCCTTCTGCTCCTTCGCGAGCGGCCGGCTGCCAAGCGGGAAGCCGGCGCACATCCGCTGAAGGGCATTGGCCTACAGCTCAAGGCGGTTCTGCATTGCAAGAATCTCTGGATCTGCAGCGGACTCCTCTTCCTGGTTCAGCTCTCTCCCGGATACTCCACCCCGCTGTTCTACCATCAGACCAATGTGCTGAAGTTCACTCCGCAGTTCATTGGCAACCTGATGGTAGCCGGCGGCATCATGGGGTTGGTCGGCGCCCTGATCTACCCCTTGCTTTGCCGGAGATTCCGGCTGCGCGGACTGCTGTTTATGTCGATTACCTGCACGGTTCTCACCTCCCTTTGTTACCTCGGCTATGTGTCCCATGAGTCTGCCGTCGTCATCGAAGGTTTGGGCATGCTGGGCTACACCCTCGCCCATCTCCCCCTGTTCGACCTGGCGGCCCGCGCCACGCCCAAAGGTTCGGAAGCGCTGGGTTATTCGATGATGATCGCCTTCTGGAATATCAGCCAGATGATTTCCGACGTGACGGGTTCCTACCTCTACGATCGCTTCCAGCTGCCATTCAACAGCCTGGTCTGGATCAACGCCGGCACCACCGCATTGGTGCTGTTGGTGGTTCCGTTCCTGCCCGGCTATCTGGTGGACAAAAAAGAGGGAGAAGCCGCAGGCGAACCCGCGGTGTAAATGACGCAACCCGTCCGAATGGTATTGTCCGGATGGGAAGTGCGGGGCGGATTCAAGCGGTTAGCGCAATCGGGAAGACTACGGATCACGTCGCCGCGGAAAGTTTGAGCACACCGACGTAGGGCAGGTTCCGGTACTTTCCCTTGTAATCCAGCCCGTAGCCGACGACGAATTCATCGCCGATTTCAAATCCCACGTAGTCCGCGCTGACCTCTTCGGCGCGCTCCTTGTCCTTGGATAACAGAACCGCGGTATGCACCACCACCGCGCCCTCTTCCATGAGTCGCTCGGATACCGCATGCAGCGTCCGGCCGGTGTCGAGAATGTCATCCAGCAGCAGGACGTGATGACCCTTGACCTCGGGAAAATGCCGGTCGAGGAAATCGACCTTTCCCGAACTTTCCAGACCGCCATGGTAACTCGCCACATTGAGGCACTCGATCTCCAGCGGCCGCGGCACCCGCCGGAGCAGGTCGGCTGCGAAGACCAGCGCCCCTTTCAACAGGATGATCACCACCAGGGTGCCGTCCGGGAAATCCCGCTCGATTTCGAGGGCCATCGCATCAAGGCGTTTCTCGATCACCGCCTCATCGATCAAAACCCGCTCGATATCATTGCGCATGGCGAAGCAATAAGTTGCCCGGTCACAGTCGCCAAGCTCGAATCCGAAGGCTCGCCGGACAGCGGGTCTCCAGACCCGCTTGAGAAAGAATCGTCGGAGGGCAAGAGCCAAGGCGCGATTCTTCGGCAATCCTTTCGCTTGGAGACTCGCGATCCGGCTACCGGGAGCGCGAGTGTCTCGACTCGCTGGCGAATGAGGGGCCAAAGAGAAGAGGCATGCGCCGCTGTGCTTTGACTGTCCATTTTCAGTCGAGTCTGGAGGCCCGCGGTCCCGGGCGATCAACGCTCGCCCCGGAACTTCAGAACACGCTCGCCTTCCCGATAGTAATCCAGTCGGTCACGGGCGTGGATTTCCAAATACGAAGGATCTTCACGCAGGGCGCGATACTCAACCTGATGGTATTCGCGGTCCGCATTGATGGTGGCTTCGCGCTGTTTTGCCAGTTCCAGCTTGGCTTCGAGTTTCTCCAACTCGCGCCGCTGCGGGAAGGCGGTCGCGACCACCACGAAGCCAAGCGATATGCAGAACATCACGAAAACCACGCGCTCCAACCCTTGGATCACCCGGGTCCGGGCTTCCAAGCGGGTCAGTTTTAATCCTGCCATCGATCGTTTTGCCATTCTGTGACGCCACAAATCCCTCAAAACCTCCAATTGTCAAGAAAACTAAGAGACAGTGGCTTCGAACACTTCGAACCAGGGGGCACCTACCGCCTCCATCTCCAGGCCGCCGGCTTCTGTTGGAGAAACATTTGATGCGCGCCCAGCGGGATGGTCTGGGGGGCAACCGCGCTGTCCTGACCAAGCTCCTGGGACCTCAGGCTGCCTGCGGCCACGATGAAAGCCAGGATGGTAATTGATGTGGTGAGTATTTTCTGGTATCTGTCTGATATTCGGTTGTCTGTTGCCATTGTCCTTAGTCGGCGGTTATCGGCGGGCGTAATCGGATAGGGCCGGATCATTGTGAATCACCGTATCTCAAACAACTCTTCGTCACCCATTCTCACGCATGAAGAAGTCCGTTAGTATTTCCGTCTCGATCCTCCTCACTCTTGTTGCCATGGCCGTCGCCGCTGCCGACTCACTGGAAAAGGAGTTCTCCGCCCCGCCCGACTCTGCCCGGCCGGGGGTCTATTGGTATTTCCTCGATGGCAACCAGGATCGCGACGCGATGGTGGCCGACTTGCGCGCGATGAAGGAAGTTGGCATTGGCAGCGTGTTGTTTCTGGAGGTTGATCTTGGCATTCCACGTGGCCCGGTGCCCTTCATGAGCGAGCAATGGCAGGACAATGTCGCCCATAGCTTTGTCGAGGCCGGGAAACTCGGACTGGAAGTGACGCTTGGCACCGGTCCTGGCTGGGCCGGCAGCGGCGGTTCCTGGGTCGATGTCGGAGACTCGATGCAGCACCTGGTGGGTGCCGCCGTGAAGGCCAGCGGGCCGGGTGTCTCCGACCAACAACTGCCGGTGCCGCCGCCGCATCCGGCCAACGCTTTCGCCGGGATGTCGCCGCCGCTCGCCGCCGTGCGGGACAAGTGGTTCCGCGACGTGGCGGTGATGGCCTATCCGGCACCTGCCGGCGAGGTGGCCACCATCGGGCGGGCCAACGACATTCTCGTCAACCTCAAGACCCTCAAGGATGTTCCGCCGTATTCGATCCGGCGCACACCGCACCGCCATGTCATGCCGCAGTTAGATTTCCCCGAGCCGGATGCTTCGCAGGTGTTCGATCCCGCCCGGGTGGTGGACCTGACTTCCCGGCTCCAGCCCGATGGCAGGCTGCATTGGGATATTCCCGAGGGCGACTGGACGATCCTGCGCTTCGTGGCCCGCGGCACCGGACAGACGACCCGCCCGGCTCCGCGCTCCGGGCACGGCTTCGAATGCGACAAGTTCGATGCCGGAAGCTACCGCCGCCACTGGGATAACTATCAGAAAAAGCTGATCGACCGCGTCATCCGCGAAGGTGGGCCGCTCCAGCCGGGCAGGGGGCTGTCCACCATCCACCTCGACAGTTGGGAGATGAGTTCGCAAAACTGGACGGCGGAGTTCCGTGACGAATTCCGCAAGCGCCGTGGTTATGACCCGCAGCCGTTCTATCCGGCCTGGATGGGTATGGTGGTCGGCAGCCGCGAGCGGACCGAGCGTTTTCTCTGGGACATGCGCAAGACTTCCCAAGAGCTGGTGATCGGGAAATACGCCGGCACCATCAAACAACTCGCCGGCGAATACGGGCTCCTCTACTCGAACGAACCCTACGACATGAACCCGGCCGGCAACATCGACCTCGGCTCGGTGGCTGACATCCCGATGTGTGAGTTCTGGAACGACTCTCTCGATACCCAATACAGCTGCATCGAGGCCGTGAGCATCGCCCGCACCATGGGGCCGCAGGTCGTCAAGGCTGAGGCGTTCACCGGTCGCCCCCCTTTCAACGAGCATCCGGCGAAAATGAAAAACCAGACCGACTGGGCGTTGGCCATCGGCATCAACGGGTTCATGTTTCATACGTTCCAGCACCAGCCGCTCGGCCCCGATGCCATGCCTGGCATGACCTTCGGGCCCTACGGCATCCACTGGAATCGCAGCCAGACCTTCTGGAACTTTCTGCCAGCCTATCACGGGTATCTCGCGCGCTGCTCGCACGTGTTGCGCCAGGGCGAGGCAGTGTCCGACATCCTTTATCTCACGCCCGAGGGGGCGCCGCACATTTTCGAGGCACCCGCCGATGCCTTCGAGGGGGCGCCGACCCTGCATGACAAGCGCGGGTATTCCTTTGATGCGGTGACCCCGCGCATCCTCGCCATGCGGGCGAAGGTCGAAAACGGGCGCATCGCCTTTCCCGGCGGCAGTGCCTATCGGGTGCTTGTTTTGCCCGACGTGCCGACGATGACTCCGGAAACCTTGGCGAAAATCGACGAATTGGTCCAGGCCGGGGCCACGGTAATCGGCAAGCCTCCGATCAAATCGCCCAGCCTCGTGCACCATCCAGCTTGTGATCAACATATCTCGCTCCTGGCACGCGAGATGTGGGGTGGAGTCCAGCCGTCCGCCACCGTGACGCGCGTTGTGCGTGGAAAAGGGGCGCTCTATTGGGGAGGAAACCTCAAGGCCGCCACCGATCTTTACCCAAGCTACGCCGCGACCGCCGCCTTGCTTGCCGAACTCGGGCTCGCCGAGGATTTCACCTCGCCCTCGGGAAATCTACGTTATCTCCACCGCCGCACGGACGACCTCGACGTCTATTTCGTGGCCAACCGGACGGCGGAAACGGTGGTCACCGAGGGAGTGTTCCGGATCGACGGCATGCAACCGCAGTTGTGGGACCCAGTCACCGGGAAAATCCGGGCGATCACGGCAGAAAGGCGCTCCGATGGCTTGACCCGCGTTCCGCTCACCTTTGAACCGTATCAAAGCTTTTTTGTGGTCTTCCCACATGGCACTCGGGGCACGCCATCAGCCGCTTCCGCCGGAGGTCTATCCGATCCCCGCGAACTCGCGCGGCTCGATGGTCCCTGGGAAGTCGCCTTCACCCCAGCGACGGGCGGACCGGAACGCATCACCTTTGATTCCTTGGTGGACTGGACCACCCGTCCGGAAGAGGGTATCCGCTACTACTCGGGCACCGCCACCTATCGCAGGAAATTCGATGTGCCGGGCCTCGCTCCGGACGCAAAGCATGAGGTCTGGCTCGACCTGGGCCGCCTGCATGACATCGCCCGCGTGCGCCTCAACGGCACCGATCTCGGCATTGTCTGGACCGCACCATGGCGGGTGGATGTCAAACGCGCTCTGCGACCCACCGGCAATCAGATAGAAATTGAAGTCGCCAACACCTGGGCCAACCGCCTGATCGGCGACCAGCAACAGGCCAACAAGGGCGTGCGCAAGCTTTCATGGCCATCGGGATTGCTCGGCGGCCGCGAGCAGGCGGCAGACCGTTATACGTTCTGCACGCACCGCTACTTCAAGCCCGACGCGCCTTTAATGCCGGCGGGTCTGATCGGACCGGTGCGGCTGCTGGGTATAGGGGATTGAGGCCACGCTCTACAAGCGTATCACCAACTCGGGAAGCGACGACCTAAGCAGGCACGTTAACCGTTTCCGGGGGGAGCCTCGCAACTACAACTGCCACCAAAGGTCTCAGATGGCGACGGCTTGCCCGATATCGACGAGTCCTTCACCTATCTCGACAATGGCACCCTCCGCATCGGCGTGGACAAGAGCCGTGGCGCGGCGATCGGTTACCTCGCGCTCTCCAAGGACAAGCGCAACCTGCTCAATCATCACGACGAAGGCCGCTTCATCCAGCAATCCTACTACGGTGAGCGCGACGGCTCGATGTGGGCGAAAAAACCGTGGAGCTATAACCCGGTCCAAGGCGGCAGCTACAAGGGTGAGGACTCGATGGCTCTGGAATTCCGCAACACGACCAAGGAGCTTTACGCCAAAATCGAGCCACTCCACTGGGCCAGCGCCAAACGCTGCCCGCAATCCATCATGCAGGAATGGATCACCCTCGATGGTGCGGTCGCAAAAATCCGCATGCGTCTCGACTACACCGGTCCGACGCAAAAAGCCAACGTCCATCAGGAAATGCCCGCCATGTTCGTGGACTACGCGCTTCCCCACCTCATCTTCGAACGCGCTGGCAAGCTCGTGAAGCATGCGCCGGTGATGCTTGGCAAAGACCTCAAGCCGGAAAGGATCGACTACACCGGCGGCTGGCTTGCCTTCGTGGATGACAAAAATTTCGGCATCGGCATTCGCACGCCCGGAACCTCCAAGGCCGTCACCTACCGACATCATGGCAATGGCTCGACAGGCACTAACGGATCCGCCTGTTCCTATGTCGCGCCTATCCGGCAGTTTCCCCTGACCAACGGGCTCGTGGTGGACTACGAATTTCATCTCACCATCGGAACGCTCGATGAGATCCGCGGGCGCTTCGCGAAAATTCCCGAATAAGGATCTTCTCATCCGGCGGCGCAAGCGCGCAAAAATCACTCATGCCAGGATCGTCCATGAAATCCCTGCTCGCGCTTTTTCCACTCGCGGCGACCGCGCACTCGCAGGCTGAGGATGGGGCAAGTGGAAGGCCGTGCGCATCGGTGGCACGCTGAATCCGCTCGGGCTCGATGACTTGTCCACAAATCCCGGCGAAGGTCGCGACATCGCAGCCGAATATTCGGAAATTCCTGGGGAAATCCGCCGTATGAAGGAAGATACCCGGCAGGGACCGGAGTTCACAAAATACTGGCAGATCCCGGAGCGTCGCCGTGCCGACCTCAAGTGGGACCGGATAATTTACAACCCGCTCAAAAAATCATGACTTCCACACGCCTTCTTTCCGCGCTGTTCGCCCTTGTGCTGATCCCGCATGCCGCCTCTGCCGGCGAGCCGTCCGCCGCCACCCGCGCCGTCGTTCTGGTGACCCAAGGCCGGGGTGAAACCTGGCAGGATATCGCTTACCTCGCCGCCATTCCCGCAGCTTGCAAGGCCAACGGTGGCAAGGCTCCGGCCATCGCGCTGGAGGAGGGTGGGGGAATCCCGCAGGAGGTCGCTGACTACCTGCGCCGCTTCAAGCCGGCCGCCATCTATCATGTCGGAGAATCGCCGCTTGCCGGGGCACCGGAGATCGGGAAGCTGCATGAATTGCGGGCGTCGAGCGCCGAGACTGCCACTGCGGCCCTGGCCACCAAATTCTGGACCACGTCCGAACGGGCGGTGCTCTGCCGTGCGGACGACTACGCATCCGCCCTGATGGCATCGACTTTGGCGGCGCGTCTGCGGGTCCCGCTCCTCGCCTGCGGCAGCCAGGGGCCGGACGCCTTGACCACCGAGACCATCCAACGGCTGAAGGCCACGGAGTTGCTCTTCGTCGGCAAGGCTCCCGCCGGGCTCGCCGCCACGGAGCTCCCCGAAATCAGGGCGGTCCTGTCATGGATGAAATCCAACAAACTGGAAACTCCCTACTTCGCCGTTGCAAATGTGCGCGACCGCTCGACCACGACCATCCGCAAGCTTTCGCTCGCAGCCCCGGTGTTTGCCTCAGCACGCGACGGGATGGTGATCCCCATCGCGCGCGAAATCCGCTGGCGGCTTCCATTCACCGGCACACCGGTCAAGGGGGATCTGCCGACAGGAATTCCCACCGGCAAAAATCCCCCGAACCAGGGCACCATCGAGCTCCCCGAGGGCAAGGTCCGGTTCGTGCTCGGCTTCGGCCCATCGGGCGAGGACCGGCACCTGTATCTTGACGTGAATGGCGACGGCTCCTTCACCGGCCCCGGGGAAGGGCCGCTCAAGAGCAACGGTGTGATCGAATTGCTCGGCAAACCCTGCTATCTCGACTTTGGCACGAAGTGGGGCAGCAAATGCGACCTTACGGTTAGCTCCAACAGCGCGGAGGAGGTTTGCGCGGACCTCCGCAAACTCTATGCCGAGGTCGGAACGCCACGCTACCTTTGCCTCGTCGGTTTTCCCGATGCGATCCCCCAGTTTCTCATGCCCCACAACGGCACCGACATGACCTCGGACCTGCCCTATGGCAACGCCGACGAGGATCTGTTCACCGAAATCGCCGTCGGCAGAATCATCGGCGAGAGCGCCACCTCCGCCACTCTCCATGCCAGCCGGGTGGTGACCTACGACTCGCTGCTGGATCCGTCATGGGGTGGCAAGGCCGGCCAGGCCCGCTGGGAAAACACGATGCTTCATCACTTCGAGAATGTCGGACTCGATGCCACGGCCCACCATGACGTGAATGACCTCGCGTGGATCGAGCCGCCGTCCGAGGGCAACAAGGGCAAGCGGGTGAAATCCTTCAACCCGGATTCTCCGCTTACCCGTGTCGCCTTCCTCTCCCACATGGCGCACTCGTGGTGGCACGACATCGGCGAAACCTACGACCAGGATTCCAGCGCGCTGCTCGCGCCCGTGGTCGTGGAGTCTGGTGGCTGCCTGACTGCGGCGCTCGACTACGAACCCGGCTTCCGCTCGGTCATCTCGCGCTTGTTGCGCAACGGCGCGGTGTGCTTCGTCGGCCAGACCCGTCCCGGCATTGCCAACCAGGAACAACAGCGGGCCCAGTTCTGGAACTCGTTGCTGGCCGGAGGCACCACCATTGGCCAGGCCCACCTGGCCGCGCAAAACAGCATGACCCACACCGTCATCGAAACAGGGCAGACCCGGGGCGGCCCCGATCACTATCAACTCCACATCCGCTCGCTCTTCGGCGATCCCGCCTTCGCCCCGCAATTGCCTTCAGCACCTCGTTCCGCTCCCACAAAAATCGAGGTGCGGGACGAGCTCGTCTCCGTCCATGCCCCGGAAAACTGGTGGAAGGTGAAAATGCGTGTGCCGGAAGACTGGAAAAAATGGGCCGACAAGCCGCTCTACGTGATCCGCGGCAACGGCACCTATCCCCACCGCCAGTGGTGTGACGAGGAATACGACCAGGAGGAAACCTACACCAACGCCGTGTTGACCACGACACGCAAGTTGAAATCCATCACCCAGGTCCAGCAGCTTTCGCAACCGCTCGGCTGGACCGGCAAGCACACCGTCGATGAACACCCCGACGGCTCCCGCACCTACCGCTGGCGCGTCCGGCTCATCGACTTCGACCAGAAGACGGGCGGGATCGTCAACCAGGTCAAGCGCGTCGACTACCGCCTCGAGTTCGAGTGATTTTTTTCAAAGATCAGACGGCCCCTGCTCACACCGCCAACTTCGGCACGGGCTTGAAAAAGCGCGGCGACGAAGTGGCGATCGCCTGCCACCTCCATCACCTCATGACCTATCCCGTGCCTCCTCCGTCGCATTCCCTCTTGTCCATCCGTCGGGCACTTTCCCCTTTTGTCTGGCTGGCTTTGCTCTCGTCACCCTCGTTCGCCGGCCCGGTCCAGCTCTCCGGCATCCACCCGCAGCTCGCGATGTTCAACGAGGAAGGCGAGTGCGGCACCGGAGCGGTCGTGCCCTGGGCGGACCGCCTGTGGGTAGTCACCTATGCGCCGCACATGCCGAAGGGTTCTTCCGACAAGCTCTACAAAATCACGCCGGACCTCAGGCAAATCATCCGCCCGGAATCGATCGGCGGCACGCCCGCGAACCGCCTGATCCACGACGAGTCCGGCCAGTTGTTCATCGGCCCCTACGCCATCGACCGCTCGGGCAAGGTCCGCACCATTCCCTACACCGCCCTGTTCGGGCGCCCCACCGGCACCGCCCGCCACCTCACCGATCCGGCAGGAAAAGTCGTGTATGCGACGATGGAGGAGGGGATCTACGAGGTGAATGTGAAAACCCTCGCCGCCACCGAACTGTGGGCCGATGAGCAGACCGAAACCGACCGCCGGAAAGCCAATCTCCCCGGTTACCACGGCAAGGGTTTCTACTCGGGCCAAGGCGTCCATGTTTACTCGAACAATGGTGAACATGGCAAGGAGGCGAAAGCCCGTCCCGACATTCCATCCGGCGTGCTCGCCGAGTGGGACGGCAAGGCGGATGGATGGACCGTCGTCCGCCGCAACCAGTTCACCGAAATCACCGGCCCCGGCGGCATCCACGGCAGCAGGAACCCCGCCACCGATCCGATCTGGGCGGTCGGCTGGGACGCCAAGTCGCTCTTGTTAGGCGTGCGCGGTGCGAAAGACGGCTGGCGCTTCTTCCGCCTGCCCAAGGGTTCGCATTCCTACGACGGCGCCCACGGCTGGAACACCGAGTGGCCGCGCATCCGCGAGATCGGCGAGACGGATTTCCTGATGACCATGCACGGAACGATGTGGCGCTTCCCGGCGGATTTCGGCGTTGATGATTTCACCGGCATCCGCCCGCGCTCGAACTACCTCAAGGTGATCGGCGACTTCTGCCGCTGGAATGATCACGTCGTCTTCGGCTGCGACGACACCGCGAAAGCCGAGTTTCTCAACAAGCGCCAGGCGAAGGGGAAAATCCCCGCGCCGCAATCACAGTCGAACCTGTGGTTTGTAAAACCGGAAGCGATCGACCACATCGGCCCCGTGATCGGCCGCGGTGCCGTGTGGATGAAAGAAGACCTCGCCGCGGGCGCGGTGTCCGATTCCTATCTGTTCTCTGGTTATGCCAAGCGCGGCCTCCATCTCGCACACGAGACGGCGGATGCCGTGACGTTTATCATCGAAACCGGTGACGGACGCGATGCTTGGTCGGGACTGCGGACAGTCAGGTTGGATCCAAAGGCATATTCCTTCATCGACTTCCCGGCCACCGCGCCCGGCGAGTGGATCCGGGTCCGGACGGCGGATCCTGTTAGCCATGCGGCCGCCGTCTTCACCTACCGCGCAGCGGACGAGCGCGGTGAATCGGCCGACCCGGTCTTCGACGGGCTTTCAAAACCCGGCGAGTCCCGCACCGGCGGCGTGGTGCTGGCCCGCGGCGATGGCAGCAAAACCCTGTCGTTTGCCGCGCTCGGTGCCGATGGCAAACCAGCGGGATGTTACCAACTCGATGCCGAACTGAAGCTTCGCCGCATGGACGATGCGACCGCCGCCGACTCCATCCGCAAGCAGGCGGCAATTCCGTTAAACGTGCTCCGCGCCGACGAGGCTTCGGTCATCTACACCGACGAACAAGGCAAGCGCTGGCGGCTCCCGAAAGGTGACGCTCCCGGCTTATCCGGATTCGGTGGCTACCGGATCGCACGCGAAGTTTCCACCGAGCGCGACCTGCTCCACACCGAGGGCGGTTTTTACGAACTCCCCGCCAACAATGCCGGCGGCATCGCGAAGGTCCGCCCGGTGGCCACCCATAACCGCCTCGTGCACGACTTCTGCTCCTATCGCGGACTCTTGATCATGAGCGGCGTCGCCACCGATGCGCCATCGAACAACCCGCACATCCTCCGCTCCGACGACAACAAGGTCGCGCTGTGGGCCGGTTCCATCGATGACGTCTGGAAACTCGGTAAACCACGCGGCACCGGCGGCCCGTGGGAAGGCACGAAGGTGAAAGCAGGCGAAGCCTCCGATCCCTATCTGATGACCGCCTACGACAAAAAAACCCTGCAACTCCGTTTCGACGATCCCGCCAACGACAGCCTCCACATCACCGCGCAGATCGACATCCACGGCGACGGCACCTGGGTCGATTACCAACGCTTCGCTCTCAAAACCGGCAATACCACCACCCACGAGTTTCCCGACGGTTTCTCCGCCTACTGGATCCGCTTCGTCAGCGATGAAGATGCCACGGTAAGTGCCCAACTGATCTACCGATGATCGCCCGCTCTGAAAATTGGCAGGGACCGACCTCCGGGCGGTCCAGCGAAAGAAGAGCAAGTGCGAAGCCCGGCAGGGACCGACCTCCGGGCGGTCCA